>JAHYJL010000128.1 GCA_019429045.1 Bacteroidales bacterium | reverse complement strand
TTCCTGGCAATTGCATTCCTATGGAGGTCTTACCAGAAGCAAAAAGGCGATGTGGCACTTGTCCGTAAGCGCAAGGCAAACCGTGTGGCCAGAAAGAACTTAAAACAAGCCGGGGAATATCTCAGGAAAGAGCTTCATACTGCCTTTTTTGAGGAAATATCCAGAGCCTTATGGGGCTATATCAGCAATAAGTTTAACATACCGCTCGCAGAACTTTCAATAGAAAGTGTCAGCCAGCGCTTAAGCGTCAAAGGAGTGAAGGAGGAAATGATCCTGAATTTTACCGCTGTTCTGGAAAATTGCGAATATGCCAGGTTTGCTCCCGGTGACAAAGCTGAAAAAATGCAGGAAATTTACCGGGATGCCCTGGCGGTGATCACTAAGATGGAACAGGAACTGAAATAAGACAGAGATATGAAACGCTGGTTGATCCTTTCTTTAATATGTTCGCTTGCCATGTATTCAAGAGCAAACGTGACTGATATGCGACATCAGATGGAATCGGCCAACCAGGCATATTTGGCCAGTGATTTTTCTCTGGCAGCCGAACAATACGAACAGATAATTATTTCCGGATATGAATCAGCGGCATTATATTTCAACCTTGGCAATGCTTATTTTAAGTTAAACCAGGTTCCGGCAGCCATATTATATTACGAAAAAGCGCTCAAACTGGATCCTGCAGACGAAAGCATACGGTTCAACGTTGAGTTGGCCAACAGCAGGATCATAGATAAGATAGACCCTTTACCCGAGTTGTTCCTCAGGACATGGTTCCGAAATGCAAGAAATCTGTTCTCTTCTGATCTGTGGGCAAAAGCAGGGGTTGCCTGTTTCATCATGCTGTTAATCGCTATTCTCATTTTTCTGGCTGCAAGCAGTGTGATGGTCAGAAAAATATCTTTCTGGGCAGGTGTTTTTCTGTTCGTTTCCCTCTCATTTTCAATGCTTTTCAGTATCAGCAGTTACAGGGATTATAGCCAAAAAAAAACCGGCATTATTTTCACACCTACGGTCACGGTAAAAAGCTCTCCAAATGAAAACAGCGTTGATTTATTTGTCATACACGAGGGCACCAGGGTTTTTATCACCGACCGTGTCGAAAACTGGAGTGAGGTTCGCCTAATCAACGGTAATATTGGTTGGCTCAAAACCGAGACATACCGTCCGATATAAAATGATAAATTTGTATTATGTAAGCAAAGCCGAATTTAATTCAATATCTTTGTTAAAATTTTAACCGCTTCGGAATTGCTGGTTTATAAAAATAATGTAATTTGGGCCTCTGTTTTTAGAAAACAGGGAATTCAATAAATCAAAACCTATTCACATGAAGAAAAGACCTTTACCCCTGGGCTATTTCATTTTCATCTTAGTTTCTGCTTCTCTATTACTATCTGCTACGCTGACAGACAATGACAAGACTATTGCAAGAAATGAAACAGAATCGGAGTATTTTGCGCTTATCAGGAACAACCAGGTCACCGGACAGCTTGCCCCTGCCGACTACCTGAGAGCCATGCAGCAAATGGAGCAGCGCAATATAACCAGTTCCGGACGTGGTTTTGATTTGGACTGGACGGTTCTCGGACCAAACAATCTGGGCGGACGGACACGCGCCATTCTTTTCGACAAGCGTGATCCCAGCGGCCTGACTGTCTTTGCAGGAAGCGTGCTCGGCGGCATTTTTAAATCAGTGAGTGGCGGAGCCAAGTGGGTAAAAATCCCCAATGAATGTGCAAACATGAATGTCAGTTGCATATCTCAAAGTGGCAATGGTGATATTTTTGTAGGAACCGGCGAAGCTTTTACAGTACAGCAATATACCGTACTTGGTGAATGGGGATATACTAACGGCTTTTTTGGCCAGGGAATTTTTAAATCCACTGATGGAGAAACATTTACACTGTTACCCTCCACAAAGCCCACGATGAATGGAAATCAACTGGAATGGGGTTTCATAAACGAACTTGCCGCTCACCCTGCGGATGGTTCATTATATGCCGCTACCAACACCGGGCTGAAATTTACTTCTGATGGCGGTAGTTCCTGGCAAATTGCCAAAACTGCAGAAGGAGATGATCTGACGGGATCTTCAAGAGATGTTAAAATGGGCTCCAGCGGTATAGTTATTGCCGAGATTAATAACCTTTGCTATGTTTCTGAAAATGGCAATCCCAATAATTTCATGCTGCGATCTGGCGATTCTACCTATAATCTTCCGCTTATCCAAATTGGCAGGATTGAGTTCGCTATTGCACCAACTAACAATGATATCATTTACGCGCTTGCAGCTTCAGAAACAGGCGAGCTAAAAAATATCTACCGGTCTGATGACAAAGGTGGGTCATGGATAGTAGTCGGTCCCGGCGGAACATCTAATTTTAACTTATTCGGCATGAATAACCCGGGTCAAAGCACAATAGCCTATGGACTTTTTAACGCTACCATAGAGATATTCCCCGATGATCCCTACCATATTATTGTCGGCGGATTGAATATGTGGGAGGGTAAAAAGGTCCTTGATGATGGTTTTTATCACTGGACACTTCGGTCGTCTTCTTCCGGCTCCTGGTTATCACCGCAATTTTTGTGGCAGGGACATCATGTCTACAAATTCTTTCCGGGCACCAGCAGTAAACTCCTGGTCGGGACCAATGGCGGCATTTCGATGGGAACCATTTCACAGAATTTTGTCTTCCAGTTCATGAACAAGGATTATATCGCCAGTCAATTCTATACTGTAGGCTGGACCAGTGAGAAGAGGAATGTTATCGGGGGCGCCCAGGATATTGGCACAATATATATTGACGGCGCTACCAATCCAAATGACGGAAAAAGAGGAGATGATATATGGACAACCCAGGAAGGGTTCCCCAATGGCAGGACCGGCGGTTATTGTGCTGTTTCAACGATTTATTCGACGGCATTCATCTATTCCCGCACCCCTCATCCACCCAAAAACGGGAACTATGAAACTTTCGTCAGGCGAAACGAGTTTAGCGGCGGACCGGACTGGGCACAAAACATGTTCAGTGACAGATATGCCAGCAATGCATTCCTTTCGCCATTTCTGCTTTATGAAAATTATGAAGATTATCAGACAAAAGATTCCGTTTCATTCATCGTTACAAGGGATTATCCGGCCGGATCTTACATCTGGGTAGAAAGCAATAATGGAAAACGGCCCTTCAAATATACAACCCCCGTTGCATTATCACCCGGTGATACCATCATGGTCCCGGATATTATCACGGCCAGGTTCTTTGCCGGCGGAGATAACCGCATCATGATGAGTAAACAGGTCATCCAGTTCAATGTCTTTCCGGAATGGTATGTCATCAGCAATACCGAAACCGGTGGTTTTGGGGGAGTTCCCTCCTGCATGGCCCATTCGTCCGATGCCAACCACCTGTTCGTAGGAACCATCAATGGCAGACTATACCGAATCTCCAATATTAAATACGCCTACAATAATGAAACAGCAGATGTGACAAGCCCTTATTGCGTGATCTCCACCAAGAGGATTCCGGTATACCTTCCCGGAACATCGAATGAGATTTCACAGGCGATCACATCGGTTTCTATTGACCCCAACAATGACAACCAGGTCATCATTACCCTGGGTAATTATGGAAATGAACATTATGCATATATAACAAACAATGCTCTGGCCGAAACACCTGTATTTCGTTCGGTTCAGGGGGTCCCTGGTAGCGGTGGCCTGCCGCAGATGCCGGCCTATTCGTCGCTGATCGAGATGGATCCTGATAATAACCTGGTTTTCGTCGGAACCGAATCGGGCATTTATGTTACCAATAATATCGAATCCACTAACCCAACCTGGGTCCCCGAAAATCACAATGTCGGTTGCGTGCCGGTATTTATGCTTAGGCAGCAGACGGTGAGAAAAGGGAACGATACCATTGCCTTTGTCAATGTTGATACAACCTATGTGATTTATAAGGGCGTTAACAACTACGGTGTAATATACGGCGCAACATACGGCAGTGGTTTGATCATGCTTGACGACTTCCAGAAGCCCGTCGGCATTGCGGAACCGGGAAAGATGAATAAAACCGGTAATCTTAAATTATATCCAAATCCGGCTACTGACAGGGTCACCGTTTCTTTCGAGGCAACATCCCCCGGACCGGTTACGATCAATATCTACAACCTGACAGGCGCTACCGTGAAATCGATCGATCTGGGATACCGTCCGGCCGGGAATCATGAGGCCATTATCAATTGCTCAGGACTTGTTCAGGGGACCTATGTGGTCCGCCTGACAACAGGGAACCAGCATTCCTCCTCCAAATTCATCAAATTCTAAACAGCGACTTAAAGACTAATACAATAAACCGCACAGCGATGAAAAAAATATTTGCGACCATATTGCTAATCAGCCTGATCGGAACCCTAAATCTGATGGCCCAGGTGAGAATCTACACACCTGAGTTAAACACACCGCTTAACGGGACGATCGACCACATGCCAGACGTTTTGCTAAACTGGAAAGCAGTTACGGGTGGCACCACTGGGATCATCCATTACGAAGCCTGGCTGGATAATAATCCCGAATTCTCAAACCCGGTCAGTTTTGAAACGGAATTCCTGACAGCTGTTAAAACCTCTGAGCTGATTTTCAGTCAATTATATTACTGGAAAGTCCGCGCCAAAGATGGGTCTGATGTTTCAGACTGGTCAGAAACCTGGTCATTCAGGGTCATTCAAAGGCCGGTGCTGCGTTCTCCCAATGATGCGACATCCCAAACCACCGATGTCAAACTCGAATGGAATGAAATAACAGGAACTACGGAATACGAGTACCAGATCGATACGGCATATTACTGGAAGCCAATTACCAGTGGCGTGACGAGTCATCTTTTTTCCACCGCTGTTGTCGATGAAAACAATGGCTGGATCGTCGGTGCCGGCGGGGCCATCCTTTATTATGACGGAGTATCTATCAGCCCTCAAACAAGTAACACCACTCAGAATCTCAATGGAGTATTCTTTTTAGAGGCTGAACATGGCTGGGCTGTTGGCAATGGAGGCGTTATTCTTTTCTTTGACGGGACAGAATGGACGGCACAAGCCAGCGGAACCACCCAGGATCTCTTCGGTGTGCATTTCCTGGATGCCAGCCATGGATGGGCGTTTGGAAAAAGCGGAACCATGCTCGTTTATAATGGCACAAACTGGACTTCGCAATCCACCGGCGCAACGAAGGATATCCTGGCCTTATTTGCCCTGAGCGAAAACAATGTCCATGCAGTGGGCAAAATTGGACTGGTGCTGCATTATAACGGGACTTCCTGGACCGAGACCACAGGTGTTTCCAACAGGGATCTTCAAGGTGTCGCATTCGGTAGTGAGGACGACGGTTGGGCGGTTGGAAAGAATGGCACGCTTATTCAATTCCGTAACGGGACATGGACCCCTCTGATACATTCACTTACAATCAGGGATTTAATGGGAATTATCTTTACGGCTCCCGATAACGCCTGGATTGTCGGCAAGAATGGAACCATGCTGCAATACAACGGGATCAGCTGGTATAACCAGACCCCGGGTGTTACCTCAGCGCTGAACGCCATCAGTCTTTCATCCACGGTTACTGCAGGATTTATCGCCGGTGACAACGGTCTGGCCCTGATATTCAATGATGACGCTTTCACCAGCCCGATGGCTGTTATTAAATCCGTTCCCGCGACGAAACTATCAGCCGATCTGTATGATCTATTGTTCGGTACACGCTATTTCTGGAGGGTGAGGGCAAAACATGCAGAGTCGGTATCCGAATGGTCAGGCGCCCGGTCCTTCAATACTTCAGCCACCGTTGAACTTGACAAGCCCATCAATAACGCTGTTAACCAAAACCTGGATGTCTTGCTAAAATGGAAGAGGGTATCCCCATTGGTCAATTATGAAATAGAAGTTGACGACGACCCGGACTTTGGATCTCCGATATTCTTTGCCACGTCGAATATCGAAATCAATGCCAGGTTGTTAAAATTCGGTGTTCAATACTATTGGAGAGCCAGGGCTTTGCATCCTTTTGATACTTCAGCATGGTCCAATGTCTGGACCTTTACCACGGTGAATAGCGTTAACCTAAAAACTCCGGCCAATAATGCAACAAACGTAGGCCTTTCTCCTATGCTTTCCTGGGATGCCCTGACAGGTATCACCGGTTACCAGGTTTATGTGTCGCAGGATAATACTTTCGAAAATTTGTTAGTTAGCGGGGTAACCTTACCGGCAGATAATTTTTTCGCCATCCCAATCGTCCTGAACAGAGATACCGATTATTACTGGAAGGTCAGAGCAGTTAACGGCCTTGACACCAGTGGCTGGAGCCCGGTATGGACATTCAGGACCATGCCCCCGGTTGGCATCACTGAACCAGGGCTTGACAGCAAACTATCCATTTATCCTAACCCGGCAGACCATGTGGTTTATGTCCAATTGAAAGACAAGCAAAGCCTGTTTGCCAGGCTAAGTGTTACAGACCTGGTTGGAAAAACAGTTATAGAAAAAGAGATCCTGCTTGACTCAAGCAATAAGATCATTACAATTGACGTGGCAGGCTTGCGGAATGGAATCTACCTTTTACGACTGGCCGATCAGCAAAGTGTACTAACTAAAAAATTGATCATTAGAAGATAGCTTTTTTCACACTCCGACGGGTAAACCCGTCGGTTCCGGGCCCTAGTTGTACCTTTTACCAAAGGAATAATTCAGGTAGAAAGTCAGGACAAATCTTTTTGCCGGATTATATGCCATGATAGGAATGGCAACCGGAAAAAATTCAAAGACACCTCCAGCCTCCAGTGCATTGATCTTCGTATTCAGTTTTCCGAATTCGAAATTAAGCCCTGCCTTGGTAAAAATACCCGGGTAAACCTTTAATTCTCCAATACCCTGCAGGTATGGGGCCCGGCCGAATATATATTCCGCACTGTGATAATAGTTGTCCGGATCGTATTTTTCTTCCTTCAGGTAAGAATAAGTCTCATCAAAAAAGTAAAGGTAAACAGGTTTGGCAAAGGCTACTGACAACCCGCCCATATACACAGCCCTCAATTCAATTCCTCCCCAGTAAGGTTTCCGGTTTAATAATTTTTTATACCCGTATCCTCCCCTTAAAATATAGACATGGTTAAGTTTACCATAGACATAGCTTTTGGCATTCAAATAATACGGATTGATCACCCTGATCTGCTTAGGATGCTTCTGGCTAACCACCTCAATTTCGAAGAAACGGGTGGTGAAAAATGTCTTGTTACTACCCCTCCTGAAATTAGCCCCCATCCCCAAAACATGTATGGTTGCTCCCAGGGTGTATTCTTTTTTCAACAGAATCCTTTCTGCGATGGAATCATAAATCATAATGTCATCAGCCTGGGGGAATGCATGGCTGGCAAAGAGAAGCGTAAACAATGAACCCAGTGATATGACGGAAAACAATCTCATAAAAAATAAAGGCTTCAGTTATCCGGAACCATTATTAACAATAACAACGATTGTGCCAGAAACTGACCGGGAAAAGAATAACGGACTAATACCTTTGTTCAATCTGGTATTTATGGACTTCGCCGTATGCCGGACAATCCGTGGATGATTTGCAGGAGGTCACGGCCAGGATAAATAATCCCGTTGCAATGATGGCTACCAATATTTTTTTCATAGCTTGCATACTGAAAATATCAGGTTTTAATAACCAATACCGACACAAAGATAATTTTATTATCTTTAAAACTGTAAAGGCTTAAATATATTGTTTGAAAGCTATATTATAACCACTAAATTCAGGATAGCATTGCGCATTGACAAACCATGAACA
>JAHYJL010000127.1 GCA_019429045.1 Bacteroidales bacterium | reverse complement strand
CAGGGCTGGGGGTCGACCGGCTTCAGCAACACCAACGTGGCAGCCCTGACCAACGGCGATATGCTGCCTTTCATCATTTCGGTGGCCTGCAACAATGGCGATTACGACCAGGGCACCTGTTTCGGCGAGGCCTGGCTGCGTCAGCCTGAAGGGGGCGCCATCATGTTCCTGGGCGGTTCCATCAGCCAGCCCTGGGCTCCTCCTATGCGCGGGCAGGACTATTTCATGGATGTGCTGATCGGCGGCTACGATTATTCCCAGTACCCGGGCCAGAACGGCATTACGACCACCGAGCAGCGCACTACGCTCGGCTCCATCGTTTTCAACGGCCTGACACTGATGTGTACCGAATCGGGAAGCAGCAGCGACTGGGAAACAGCCCAAACCTGGATCTTCTTCGGCGATCCGTCGCTGCAGGCACGAACTGCACCCCCTGCTGAAATCTCGCTCTCCAACTCACTTATCATGGTTGGAATACCATTTACAACCATCATATCAGATAACGGCGGAGTTGTGCCAAACGCCATGGTGGCCATCAGCCAGGACGGTCAGTATTTCCGCGGCATTACCAACGAAGATGGCCTGGTTACCATCGACCACACGTTGAACCCGGGCGCAGCCAGGCTGGTGGTGACAGCTTTCAACAAAACCACGATATACGAAGATGTGAATGTCATCCCGCCGGATGGCCCCTATGTCACTATCGCGACAGTGCAGATCAACGATGCCGCCGGCAACGGCGACGGCCAGCTCGACTATGGTGAAATAGTTTATCTCACCATCGGGCTGACAAACGTCGGCACAGGCAATGCTACCGATGTTTCAGCTGTTATCTCATCCGAAAATGAATTTATTGCCATTCTGGATGCCACGGCGACCTATGGCGTTATCCCGGCCGGCGACACTATCTGGGTCTCTGACGGTTACTCGATCAAGGCCGACGAAGCCATCCCCGATATGCTGAAAATTCTCTTCAGCCTCGAAGCCACCGGATCAACCCGTGAAACCTGGAGCAGCAACTTCTACATCTGGAGCCACGCGCCTGTTCTGCTTTTTTCTTCCTACATGATCGACGATGCAGCAGGTAATAATAACGGCAAGCTCGATCCGGGCGAAACAGTGACCATCCAGGTTGAAACCTTCAACGCGGGTTCATCAGCAGCTTTCAGTGTGGCCGGCCTGCTTTCCACATCCAGCCCGTTCATTACAGTGACAAGCGGCGCAATGCCATATGGCGACCTGCCAGCCGGTGAGGCGGAATGGCAATATTATGAAATAACCATTGATGCGGAAGCCCCGTCAGGTGAGCTTGCAGCATTTGCTTTCCAGATCACGGCTGATATGAATATTTCCGGGTATGGAGAATTCATCGAATATATCGGGCAAATCCCCGTGTTGCTGGTCGACTGGGACGGCAACCACAATTCCCCGGATGCCATGGCACAATGCCTTGAAAATCTTGCCGTAGGTTTTGATCGCGTGATCGAATTGCCGGAAGACCTGAACCTCTACTCTTCCGTATTCGTATGCCTGGGCACTTACCCCGACAATTATGTGCTGACAGATGCGGAAGGTCTCCTCCTGGCTGGTTACCTGGAAAACGGCGGCAATATCTATATGGAAGGCGCCGATACCTGGTATTATGACCAGCTATGGTCCTCCAATCCGCTTCATCCGATGTTCAACATTACAGGACTTGCCGACGGCACCAGCGACCTGGCAGTCCAATACGGCCAGACCGGCAGCATTGCCGAAGAGATGATGTACCCGTTCAGCGGTGAAAACAGCTATATCGACCATATTGAACCGATCCCGCCGGCCATGATGATGTTCATGAACAGCCAGCCTGTTTACGGCACCGCTGTTTCATACGATGCAGTCAGTTACCGTACGATCGGCATGTCGTTTGAATTCGGAGGCCTGACGAATAGCGACCATAACAAAGACGACCTGATGATCCGCTTCCTGGATTTCTTCGGTATCCAGGGTGTATGGACCACCGTGAAGGAAAGGACACCGGATAATACGCTCAATGCATCGGTTTACCCAAATCCGGTGAGAAACACACCGGTCATCCGCTTCACCAATGAATCGGAAAGCAGGGTAAGCATCAACCTTTACACGATCAACGGGCAACTGGCAGCTACGATCTTTGACGGCTTGCTGCCGCAAGGCAATCAGGAGATCAGGTGGAATGGCCTCAGCAACGGCCACAGGCTTTCACCGGGGATGTATTTCCTCAGGATCGGTAATATCCAGGAAGTTTCCACCCTGAAACTGATCGTCACGGAATAATATTCTGCGGTAGATAGATTTGATTGTGCCTAATCCATGTCAAGGTTAGGCTGGATGACCAATTCGCGGGAAGTCAGTTCCATAGCCACCAGGTTACCGAATCCTTCCTTGCCGGGCATATAAACGCCATTGTCGAGGTCAATGAAATCGAAGGTATCGCTCTTCGCCACCAGGTCAATGAATTCAAGGCTGACAGGCACGTGTCCGTGTACCACCTTTCGGTTACCAATTTTCTCCGGGATCGCTTTGAAATCTTTTGCCCACAGCATGGCGTGCTTGTCATCATAAGGATTTTCGATGCTGAAATTCAAACCTGCGTGTACGAGAATATAGCCATCGAGCTCGATGTAATAATCGAGGTTTCTCATCCAGTCAATATATTTCCCGGGTATATCGTGTACATCTGAAAGGCCGAAGCTTTTCAGCGTTTCCCTTCCACCATAACGGAACCACTCCTTCTTTATCTTGTTCTGGTAAGTGATCCCCAGGATGTTCTTCTGCACCGTCTCATTATCATAGGTCCTGAGAAGAAAATCTTCATGATTTCCCCGAAGTGCCATGATATCATATTCTTCATCCCGGAGTTTCATGATATAATCAATCACTCCTTTGGCATCCGGTCCGCGGTCGATATAATCGCCGAGAAAGCAGAGCCTGTCGTTGCGCATCGGTTTTATCTGTTCTTCAATTAAAGCCCGCAACGTCTTCGAGTTCCCGTGAATATCCGGGATTACCCAATGCTTCTTCATCAAAATTTATTTCTTCTTAGCCTGGTTAGCCACCTTCTCCATCATTTGACGGATGAACTCGGGATCTCCCACGAAATAGTCATTCAGAAGGTTTAGCTGGTTGTCAAATTCAAAAACGTAAGGAATACCGGTAGGTATGTTGAATTCAAGGATTTCTTCATTACTCATGTTCTTCAGTGTTTTCACAACGGCCCGCAGGCTGTTGCCGTGCGCTGCCACAAGGATTTCACCATGCTGAAGTACAGCTTTGGAGATATCATTCTCCCACAAAGGTTTCATACGGATGATCACGTCTTTCAGGGATTCAGTCCTGGGGATATCCGAATCATCTAACCCGGTGTAACGGGGGTCATGCGCCGCGTTCATTTCGTCATCCTCGTCAATCACCGGGGGCGCTACGTCAAAGCTGCGGCGCCACAGGTGAACCTGTTCTTCGCCGTATTTTTCGACCATCTCAACCTTGTTCAGCCCCTGCAGCATGCCGTAATGTTTTTCATTCAACCGCCAGCTTTTGATCACCGGTATCCAGAGCAGTCCCATCTCTTCCAGGGTCAGGCTCAACGTCTTGATCGCCCGGATCAGGTATGATGTATAAGCTATTTTAAAGTTGAACCCCTTTTCCTTCATAGCCCTGCCCGCCTCTATCGCTTCTTTCACACCCTGTTCCGACAGGTCTACGTCGACCCATCCGGTAAACCGGTTCTCTTTGTTCCACTGGCTCTCTCCGTGTCGTAATAATACTAACCTGTTCATCTCGATAGTTTTTTTGCAAAGGTAAGAAGAATTTCCCCATAGGTGCGATTCAAAAGGCCAACGGAAAGGGTTAAACCTTTATTTCATATCTTCGCAAAATTATTAACACCCAAAACAAGGGTATTGTTTATGGAAGCGAATTACCGGAAGCTGAACAACATCATTGGCTGGGGGCTTTTCCTCATTGCCTCGCTGATTTACATCATCACCTCTGAGCCCACGACATCTTTCTGGGACTGCGGCGAATACATCGCCACCGCCTATAAGTTGCAGGTCGGCCATCCCCCGGGTGCGCCCCTGTTTCAGATGCTGGGCCGCTTCTTCTCATTGTTTGCCTTCGGTGACACGGCCCTTGTTGCCCGCATGGTCAATACCATGTCGGCATTGTCGAGCGGCCTCACCATCGCCTTTCTCTTCTGGACCATCACCATGCTGGCACGGAAGGTTTTTCGCGATGCCGCTGAGATGAACCAGGCCCGGATGATCGCCATTTTCGGCAGCGCTGCCGTGGGGGCCCTAGCCTATACTTTCAGCGACTCCTTCTGGTTCTCCGCCGTGGAGGGCGAAGTGTATGCCATGTCGTCGCTTTTCACCGCCATGACCTTCTGGGCCATCCTCCGCTGGGAATCCGTCGCCGGCCAGCCGCACTCCTACCGCTGGCTCATCCTCATCGCATACCTGATCGGCCTGTCCATCGGCGTCCACCTGCTGAACCTGCTGGCCATACCAGCCATCGTATTCGTCTTCTTCTTTAAAAAATACCAAAACCCCAACTGGAAAGGGATTGTCTCGGCACTGGCCGTCTCATTCGGGCTCGTTGCGCTGGTCATGTACGGCATCATCCCGGAGATCGTTTCCCTCTTTGCCAATACGGAGCTGATCTTTGTCAACTCCTTCGGGCTACCGTTCAATTCGGGAACATACTTCCTCATTATTCTGCTGGCGGCCTTCCTGGTCACCGGCCTGCTTTACACACATTCCGAAAACCGCCTCTATCCAAAAATATTCCTCCCTTTGGCAGCTATCCTGGTGATCTTCTTCTTACTTGAGAGCAGCTCGGCCGGCAATTTCTTCGGCCGTCTGGTTATCGCCGGAGGGTTCGTCGGGATCTTCTACCTCTGGAGAAAAAGGAAACCACTGCTGAATGCCATCCTGCTCAGCATGGTCTTCATCTTCATCGGTTATTCATCATTCTTCATGCTCGTCATCCGCTCCAATGCCAACACCCCCATCGACGAGAACAATCCCGAAGACGCCATCAGCCTGCTGGCATACCTGAACCGGGAACAGTACGGCACCTTTCCCCTCACCTACGGGCACTATTACAATGCCCCCATTATCGACAGGGAAGACGGCAAACCTTTTTACAAGCGCGATGAGCGCTCTGGCCGTTACATTATCTGGGATAACAGAAAAGGTACCATCCCCGTTTATGATCCCGACTACATGACGATCTTCCCCAGGATGTGGAATAGCCAGGAAGACCGTTATATCCAGGATTACAAGAACTGGGCCGGCATCACAGGCGATCCGGAAAATAAGAAGATCCCCACCTTTGGCCAAAATCTCCGTTATTTCTTCCGTTACCAGATAAATCATATGTATTTGCGCTACCTGTTCTGGAATTTTGTGGGAAGGCAGAGCGACAACCAGGGCGGGTTCGGCGACCTCCTCAACGGCAATTGGATCAGTGGCATCAATTTCCTGGATAAAAGCCGGCTGGGGCCACAGGATAACATCCCCGACAGCCTGGCCAACAAAGCCAGGAATACTTTCTTTTTCCTGCCGCTATTGTTCGGCATCATTGGCATGTTATACCATTTCAAAAGAAACGCCAAAGACGGGGTGGTGGTAATGCTCCTCTTCTTAATGACGGGTCTGGCGATTGTGATCTACCTGAACCAGCACTCCCCGCAGCCCAGGGAAAGGGACTATGCCTATGCTGCTTCCTTCTATGCCTTCGCCATGTGGATCGGCATCAGTGTGCTCTGGCTGTTCGACAAACTCTCGCAAAAGCTGGCGCCGAAGGCGGCGGCCATTCTTTCCACCGCGGCGGCACTACTGCTAGTGCCGCTCATCATGGCTGCCCAGGGCTGGGATGACCACGACCGTTCCGGCAGGTACACAGCCCTGGAGGTGGCTAAGAATTACCTGAACTCCTGCGCACCGCATGCCATCATTTTCACAAACGGCGACAACGACACCTTCCCCCTCTGGTATGCCCAGGAGGTGGAAGGGATTCGCACCGATGTACGGGTCTGCAACCTCAGCCTGTTGAATACCGACTGGTATATCGACCAGATGAGACGCAAAGCATACGATTCCGATCCTCTCCCCTTCTCCCTGACCGAAATGCAATACCGCAGCGGCACACGCGATATTACATTCCTTGTCGAGAGGGAGAATATCAGGGACTACGTGGAGGTAAAAGACCTGTTCGATATTATTCACAAGGATGAGCGGAGCCTGCAGATTAACACCGGCAGGGGCATGGTCGATTATTTCCCGACCAAGCGGTTCCGGGTGAGCGTCGATTCGGCCACCGTGATGAACAACGGCACCGTCCCACCGGAACTGGCGCACAATATCGTCAACCTGGAGTGGGAGATCAACCGCACCGCCGTCACGAAAAATTACCTGATGATGCTCGACCTGCTGGCGCATAACAACTGGGAACGGCCGGTCTATTACGTCGCTACATCGGGCAGCGACGCCTACCTGGGGCTGGAGAATTATTTCCGGTTGGAAGGCCTTGCCTACCGGCTGGTGCCCATCCGGCAGGAGACCTCCCCCGATCAGCCCGGCGGCGTGAATACCGATGTGATGTTCGACAACCTGATGAATAAATTCGAGTTCGATATTCTCAAGCCCCGTTTCCTGGTCAGCAACGATATCTACCGGATGACAATCACCATGCGGAATACATACGGGCGGTTGGCAGAGGCGTTGATGATGGAGAACCGGACCGACTCGGCCGTCATGGTTTGCAACAGGATCATGGAGATGGTCCCCGACCATGTTGTGCCTTACAATTACTTCAACCTGACCATGGCAGAGGTTTACCTGGTGGCCGGGGAGGAGGAGAAAGGGAACGCCATTCTCGACAGGCTTATAACGATCAATGAAGAACAGCTTGGTTATTACTTCCGTTTCCCGCAGAATAAGCGTTCTTACCTTTCGTTCGACATCCGGCAGGCGCTGGCGGTCCTGCATGCAACCGGTCAACTGGCCGATAGCCTGGGCCAGAAGGAACAAGGTGACAGGGCACGCGAATCGCTTGATTTTTATTATACCCTTTTTACCGGGCAATCCCTTGTCCCCTGAAACAGATTACAGGCAGGATGGCAACAATGGACCATATCCTAACATGGATATACAGGCGCTGGCTGCCCGCCGGGGTGCTCTGGCAGGTTAAAACCAGAGAAAAGGTGGTTTACCTGACCTTTGACGATGGCCCCATCCCTGAACTGACGCGTGACATCCTGGAAATTCTGGACCAATATAACGCCAAAGCCACCTTCTTCTGCGTGGGTGAAAATGTCAGGAAGCATCCGTCCCTATTCAGGGAGATAAAAGAGAAGGGCCATGCCGTGGGCAATCACACGAATTTTCATGTGAAAGGCACCCGGGGGGGGGTTAACAGATACATGGAAGACATCCGGCAGGCCGGCGCGGTGATCGATTCAGCTCTTTTCCGGCCGCCACACGGCCTCATCACCCGGCGACAGGTAAAAGTGCTGTCGAAAGAATTCAGTGTCGTGATGTGGACAGTGTTGACGCGTGACTTCGATTACCGGGTCAATCATGAAGAATGTCTGAAAAGGGCCATGAATGGCATCCGGCCGGGCGCCATCATCGTTTTCCACGACAACCTGAAAGCCCGTGAGAAGGTGCTGTACGCCCTGCCCCGTTTGTTGCAATTCCTCGGGGAAGAAGGTTATGAAACCGAAAAACTCGGTTAGCTGAAATTAAAGTAATATGCCTTGCCCGATTCAGTCTCCCTGATCTCTGCAGGAACGAAAGGATCGATCCGCTGTTCGACCATCTGTGCTATCCCGTTAACATA
>JAHYJL010000126.1 GCA_019429045.1 Bacteroidales bacterium | reverse complement strand
AAATAACTTTCTCCTTTTTGTCCACATCAGAAAACCAAATGTAATATTCGCTCCAGTCATGCGAGCCTCTCTGTCCGGGGGTTGTCTCCACGCAAACTACCGGTTCCCCTGTCTTTTTACCCCTTACCCCGGCTAGGTAATCGCCTAAAATGGTTTTGCCACCCTGATATCCCTTCTCACGGATAAGCTCAAGAATGCGCTGATTGGTTATGGGCGGGTCTTTATACTGATCGAGCAGTTCGGTGATGTACTCCTTGTAAGTATCCAGCAGGGAAGCCCTTTGTGCTTTTGTACGCTGAGGACCCCCACCCGTATCCCTTTGGTAACGGTTTCTCCCGATAATACGCCTGACACGGCCACGGCTTATCCCAAAATTGCGGGCAATCTCCCGCAGGGCCCATCCCCGCGAATGAAGCGTAACTACCATGTTCTCCAATAACTCATCTTTCATCTTTCCATGTTTTTTGGTTTATAATTGACCCTACAGCAAAGGTGCCTTTTTTTAGCTTCTCCATTTTATGATCCAGTATCTCTGTTTCTGTCCCGCTCAGCTTACCACTCATATGTCCGGTGCACAACCCGATAAATATATTTTGCTGCAGATATAAAAGTTCAATGCTTTTAAGTAACCGGTTCCCATAGCGGCCCAGCCGGATATCATAAATCTCAACTTCAGAAACACTCTTTTCGATAACTTCCTTCGCATGGGAAAGAATATACTGCTGATCTTTTCGATGGGGTGACTCAAGGAACTTTTCTACCAACAAAACACTGTCCCTGCTTGTAAGCTGATTATCTGCTATACATCGCATCACCTCACCCTGGTTGCCACGTGGCAACCTGACAATCGCCCTGGCATGGGAGTTGGTAATCACTTCCATGCGAAGCGAATCCTGTACTATCGGATCAAGCTTCTCAACCAGTGCCAAACGCCTGCATACCCAGCTGCGGCTATAGCCTGTCAGCCTGGATATGGAGGTCTGGTCTAAAAGGTGATCCCTTTTCAGGCTCTGAACAACCAAAGCTTCATCATAATCCAAAAGTGATCTTCCTCCCCGGTTATAGCTCAGCATCATCGCCTTGCCATTTGCCAGCGGAACATCAACTATACCTGCATCCAGATACTCCCATCCTAAACGTTGTGCCGAGAAAAAACGCTTGAACCCATCTAAAATTTGGAAACCGGTTTCCGCAGACCTTACAATCACCGGATTTAACTGACCTGATTGGCTTAACCGGCGGCACATCTTTTCTATCTCCCCGGGCCGGGTGAGGCGTAAACCTGAAAGAGTAGTATCCATCTGATCAAGTTTTAGCTTTGTATGGGTAACCGATATGGTCATTTTTGCTGCCAAGATAGATACTCAAGATACCTTGTGCAATGCAGTCCGTCTTTACAATTAACCCGAATCACTTACCAAAACCTTTTGAAAACCCCTGTGGGCGCGAAGTTCAACGATTAACGCGTCCGTCTTTACAATCTTTTTCCCCGGACCCGTTTTGTAAGGCAGAATCTCGTATAATCCACACCTGACAAGCTTTTCAGAGATTAACGAGTCCGTCTTTACAATATTCGGCAAGCAATCCCCTGAATGCTGTTTTTGAATGTTTTTATTGCGTATATGCTGTCTTTCCCGGTTAGCTTGTACGTAATCAGGATGACTCTGGCGATAATCCTGCTGATACTGATGCCCAGGACGACTTTTTCGCCAGCAGGCTTTCTGTTCATAACGCCGCTGATGATAAAACGGATCTTTTCTTAACTGAGCCCTTTCCCAACTGTTCTTCCTGGATTGCTGGCAGGATTTTTTCCCACAATACTTCTGACCGATTTTTAGACGGGGGTTTACACGGGTACGTCTTCCGCATTCACGACAATAAAAATAGCTTGGCATAACATTCTAAAATGGAGTTTGCTATGCTAAACTAAGAAGTTGTTGTTTAATATAATGGGGCTTTCTATAATTTATCTATATCCAGAATCTTGGAGTGGTACTGTTTTAAACCGGAAAGTGGTACCGTTTTTCATCGGCGCCGAAACTCAATCGTCAATGTTCAATCGTCAATGCGTCAGCTGTTTTTTCTGGCGGTTTGAAGCGTCCGGAAAAACATGGCAAGCAGTTCGTTATTTTCCCCGATAAGGTTTTCGAAAACGCCATTTCCCGCATCGGGATTCAGCCGGCGCAGTATCTTGAGGTTTATCAGCGTTTCCCGGAGCTCTTTCATGACAACCCCGATCTTATGGATAAAATCCTTCCTCGACTCGGCGCTTTGCGCTTCGCCATAATTCAACGAACATGCCGTGCACGACCGGATCGCCTGGTCCCGTAAATGCTGGTTCACTCCATTTTTATCAAGCATTTCCATGCTCTTCACAACCCGGACCGAAAAATCGATCAGCCGGTTTTCTATTTCAAATTTGTTCATAGGATAATGTATTTTTCTATTTATCCGGAAAAATGGAAAATATACCCGGTGGCGGAGAAAAAAATTCATGGACGATTGAACATTGAGCATGGACGATCTAACATTTTCATTGATCAATGCCCATGTTAAATCGTCCATCGTCCATGCTCAATCGTCCATTTGCCCTCCCTTGCCCCGGATTAAAATTCCAGGGAACTTCCATTCGTCCTGTCAGGACTTGCATTGGTTTTATAAAATGTAAAAATATTTGACAAAATGTAATACATTTCGAAGAAATATTTTACGAAATGATTACATTTGCACAAATAATTCTTGAAAATGATACATGGAAATCTGATGGAGGAGCTGATCAGGCTTGATGGACTTGCAAAGGAGCGGGCAAAGGATTATCCTTTGAAACGATATATTTACCCGCATCTCAGGTATCTTCTGACCGAAACGCTGCAATTGGTTGGTGTTGCCGGTTTAAGGGGAGCAGGCAAAACAATCCTTCTCCGGCAACTTGCTGTGGACCTGAACCAATCCTTTTATATCAGCGCCGATACATTGCCTGTTGGAAATGATCTTTTTGAATTATGCTCACATCTCGAAGAATCATTTGGGTTCAGGTATATTATGATCGATGAAATCCATGCTGTGAAAGATTGGCGGGGCTACCTTAAAAAGATTCACGATTTCCTCAGGATCAGGGTGATTTTTACCTCTTCCTCATCCCTGGAGTTGAATGAAGGTAAATATGACCTTTCCAGGAGGCTCACCCTGATCAATCTGCCATTGTTCTCTTTCCGCGAATATCTTTACTTCAGTAAAAAAGCTGAATTGCCTGTGCTCTCATTGGATGAAATATTGGTGAACCATAAGGTCCTTTACAGGGATATTTATTCTTACGAGCCTTATTTTCGCACTTATTCCATCATTGGCGCTCTTCCCGCCTGTTTGGAATCACCGCTTTCCTCCATCATCGTGTCGACCATCGACAAAGTGCTGCAAAAAGATATGCTGACTGTTGGAAAACTTTCACAGGAAGACATTCATTCAATGCGTTCCGTTTTGTTATTCATCGCAAGGGCTGGCATCGAAGGGTGCAGCTATTCTTCCATATCCAGGAATACCGGGATTACGAAATATAAAGCGCAGCAATATGTATCGATGATGGAGGCGGCTTCGATCCTGAAGATCGTTCTGCCACACGGGGCCAATGTGCTTCCGGAACCAAAGCTTTTACTGGCGCCAACCCTGAGACCGGCTCTTGCCCGGGGTATCGATGAAGACAGGCTGACCGGCGCCATGCGGGAGGAATTTTTCATTCATCATATTACCGGCGCAAACCTGAACGTCAATTATCTTAAAAGTATGAGGGGGCAGAAACTGCCAGATTATATCCTTTTCACCGAAAAACAGAAATACGTAATAGAAATCGGCGGTGCAGGCAAAGGCGCTGCCCAATTCAAAGGCGTAAACATCAGGGAAAAGATCGTTTTATCCCAACCCGGATCAAAAAACAATCTTCCGCTGATCCTCTTCGGCTTCCTCTGGTAAATCCCCAATCGCCATGTTCAATCGTCCATGTTCAATGCTCAATCGTCCATGAATCAAAGCTTTCCCCTGTTTAAAATGATCAGCGCCGCGATCACCCCCGGTACCCAGCCGGCCAGGGTCAGGAGAAATACGATCAGTACCGAGCCGCAGCCGTAGTCTATGACCGCCAGGGGCGTGTTCAATCGTTCTTGCATCGGAAAACTTAATTAAAAGTGGAAAAATCTTATCTGATTAAAAAATTTATATATCTTTATGTCGAATTAGTCTAAATAAAAATAACTAATGGGGAGAATTCAATGAGAGGGGCATAGTCTGCTATTCTGCATCAGTTCTTTGAAACACCGAATTTCCTCATGGTCTGAAAATCAACAGATATGAAGTACATCGCTTATAATGCTAAAAATTTCAGGAAAATAGAATATATCAGGCACATGGATCCGCAATTTGTCGAGGATACGGAAATTGTGTCCCGGGTGCTGCCGTTTAAAACAAACAATTATATTGTTGATTACCTGATAGACTGGAAGAATTATGAAACCGATCCGGTCTATTTACTAACGTTTCCCAACCGTGAAATGCTCCGTCCCGAGCATTTCGAGAAGGTCCGGTGGGCGGTCCGCAAAAGTGTACCGCAGGAAGAACTGATACGGATCATCAACGGGATCAGGCTGGAATTGAATCCTCATCCGGCCGACCAATCCAGCAATTTGCCATCGCTCAATGGCGAGGTACTCAATGGGAGCCAGCATAAATACAGGGACATTATATTGTTTTTCCCCAGTGAAGGTCAGAGCTGCCATGCCCACTTCACATTTTGTTTCCGATGGCCGCAGTTTGTCAAGGATCTGGACCTGCAATTTTCCATGCGCGAAATTGATTTGCTGATCGAATATATCCGGCAGAACGACCATATTCACGAGGTCCTCTTTACCGGCGGCGACCCGCTGATCATGAGCCCCGGAACGATCTCAAGGTATATCGATAAACTGATCGGCGCCAGGTTGCCGAATCTGAAAACCATACGGTTCGGAACTAAATCATTGACATTCTGGCCTTTTACCTTCCTACCCGATTTCAGCGACGAAGCTGAGGATATGCTGGCCTTGTTCCGGAAGATTGTTGACAATGGATATCACCTGGCATTTATGGCCCATTTCAATCATCCGAATGAAATGAACAACGGGATTGTTCAGGAAGCGATCGGGAACATCCGTTCCACAGGCGCTGTGATCCGCACACAGGCGCCTTTGCTTAGGACTATCAACGACTCATGGGAGGTTTGGTCGGAAATGTGGAAAAAACAGGTTAACCTGGGTATGATCCCCTATTACATGTTCGTGGAAAGGCAGACGGGCCCCTACGATTATTTCAGCGTGCCGCTGAAGCGTGTTTACAATATCTACCAAAGGGCGATCAGGCATTCGGCCAGTTTTGCCAAGACGGTCACCGCTCCGGTCATGTCGGCCAGAAAAGGAAAAGTTCAGATCCTGGGGACAATGGAAAACCCGTCGGACGGAGAGCAGTACTTTATCCTGCAATATGTCAGGCACAGGGATTATTCAAAGACATTCAAGCCTTTTCTAATGAAGTATGATGAAACTTCCACATGGGTCGACCAGTTAGAGCCGGTGGAGGAACATTCCCTCGCCGTTTAGTACACATCTTCGCAATACTGTCTTTCCGCTTTCATCTTTTCCAGGTAAAGAGCTGCCTTGTCAGGTGTCATAGGCCCTTCCCGTTCCAATATCGACTGCAGGGCGCTGCGTGCACTCACGGCAAGCTTCCGTTTGTTGCCGCAAAGATAAACGACCGCACCATCACTGATCCAACGGAATAATTCACTGCTATGTTCCAGCATCCGTTGGGTGACGTAAACCTTTTCCGCCTGGTCGCGTGAGAATGCCACTTTCGGACTGCTGGCCACGGAATATAACCTGGGGGTAAGCTTCCGCATTACCTTGACAAGATCATCGATGTTCGTCCCTGCGGGGAAATCGGTCAGCATATCAACGATATCCCGGGTATTACAATAATCAGTCAGCAATTTTTCATTCTGTAAGAGTTTGTTCAATGACTGGTTTTGGGCCAATGCGGCGTATTTCTTCAGTACCAGCGGGGTTAGCAGGGTAAGCTCATAATCCGATATCAGCGCCTGTTTCAGCATCCCTATCCTCTCTTTTTCTCTCAGCACATGCGTAGGATCCCATCCCTGTCCCTTGATCAGGTCATCCACCAGCATCCTGGAGTTAAACGCAGAGACACCGATCGTATCTCCGGGCTCGTATGCGATGCCTGAATTCTTAAGGGATAATTTCACATGCATGGTTTGCTTCAACGGGTTGCTTTCATTCAGTATCTTCTTTTCTATGATCCGCGCTGAATAAAAATCTCCCGATGCGTCGCCCGGGGCCATTAACTCAAAAGTAAACGAGCGGTTGTTTTTGGTTTCTAAGGCAGGAAGAATTTCCCTGAACGCATTTACAGCTCCTTCCACCCAGCTTTTAGCCCCTTCTTCAAAGTCGATGTCACATTCCTGCAAATTGTAAACCTCTTCCGCTCCCAGCCTGATCAGGCTGTCCCGGAAGTCGTGGCCCGTTTTGCAGAAATGCCGGTAGCTGCTGTCACCCAGCGCCAGAATGGAGAATTTGCGCCGGTCCATTCGCGGAGCACTCCCACCTGCCAGGTATGAAAGCAGCTTTTCCGCTGCTAATGGGGGATCGCCCTCACCATGCGTGCTCACCGTGATGAGCATGTTTTCAACTTTTCCGATATTTTCCGGTGGAAACGCCTGCATGTCGATCAGTTCACTTTGAATGCCCAGGAATTTCGCATACGCATGAGCCAGCGCCGCAGCCGACCGTGAATTACCTGTCCGGCTGCCATATATGACATGTAACAAGTCTTTGTCACCGGTCATGACTTTGGTGTATTTATTATTTCCTTGATTTCGGATACGTGTTTCTGTTATATTTTTTTCTGAATTCATCCGCAATATATTAGTTATTCATAAGACATGGATCTGATCTGAAAACTTTAACATTTCGTTAACAAGCACCGATGTCATTTATTGTTTCCTTTGTTTTCTTTAGCAGTTCAATTTGTTGAAAAACTATTGTCCGGGTTGTTTTTGCCTTCTTACTAATTTTTGATAATAACAAGAGTCAGCTTTTTTTTATGGCTGCCGTGGCATTATCGGCAGTCATTTTTTTTCCTGCGGAGAAGGTACGGAAGGACACGGAGTAGGGTTTGATGTGAACAAGAGATCGCGATATGCACATATTTCTGTTTTTCAGCTGACCCTCCTGAACCTGAAGATGATAAAAACAGCCATAAGGCCAACGCCGAACCACAGCGCCCAGCTGGTAAGAGGAACGGGCTCAACAATGTAAACCATTGTGGAGCCAGTGGCTGTGCAGCCAATAGCATCGGTCACAGTGACTGTGTATTCGGTATCTTCTTCCGGGCATGCTTTAATACTTCGATGGGTATGAAACGACCCGGAGACTGCGTCTGCTGGACAATGAGAATGCCCACGTTCCGGTCATTGCATTGACGGCCAGCGTGATCCGGAGCGACATCGACCACTGCCTTGAGGCGGGTATGAACGGTTATGTTCCCAAACCTGTTTCCAGAGGTTTCCTGGCGAAAACCATCCGTGACCTGCTCAAGATCCCATCGGGCAATCGCTTGCAGGTGGAAGTAGCAGAAGCAGAGAATTTCCTGACCGGGC
This sequence comes from Bacteroidales bacterium, assembly GCA_019429045.1. Lineage (GTDB taxonomy): Bacteria > Bacteroidota > Bacteroidia > Bacteroidales > JAGOPY01 > JAGOPY01. The sequence goes on along the minus strand of JAHYJL010000126.1, from coordinate 518 downwards.
TGCAGAACAAGCCTGCCTGGTCAGAGCGTCTTTTTGAACTGTGCAACGGGAAAAAAGAGAGGTTTATCCAGTTACTGAACCTTTTCCTGGAGCAATCGGTTACAGAGACAGGGAAATGGCAGGAATGGATCGATCAGAAACAGCATGAGCCCCTTGCATTTTCAATCCATAAACTATTGCCGAACATCCGGATCTTTCTGGATGAAAAAACGACAGCATTGGCTGAGGCGCTGGACCAGGAATTACGTGAGGGCTGGTCGGAAGGCCATGCAGAGCAAATTCTGCTGCTGAAACAGGAGATTGTTACTTTACATAAGGAGGCTGAAGATATTAGGCAAGGAATGGACGATTGAACAAGGACGATGGACGATTGAACATGTCCAATGCCCAATGTAAGTGCCTGAAATAAGTTGACCGAATTTAACAAAAAAAAACGGTTGACATATGGCGACACTAGAAAAGTTAACACAGGCAAAGCGAGAACGATATAATCGTTACTTTAGTGAAGAATTTAAGCG
>JAHYJL010000002.1 GCA_019429045.1 Bacteroidales bacterium | reverse complement strand
TGCCGAGTTGGAGGAGATGCTGCAAAAAGCTGTCGATAATGAGGAGTATGAAAGGGCGTCCATGATCAGGGATGAAATCAGCAAGAGAAAGAAACGGTAGATGCATTACAGATTACTTGTCAAAATACTTATCGCACTCGTATTCCTGGTTCTGCCATTTGTTGCACCCGGGCAGGCTACTCCTGCCTCGCACGCCGCAGCCAATGTGGCCAATAATGGCATTAACATGGTGAATATCATGCGCGGTCTGCTGGGAATTGCCGTGCTGATCGGCCTGGGTTACTTTTTAAGCTCCAACCGCAAAGCCATCCGGTGGCGGACCATATTGATCGGACTGGCCATACAGGTAGTGATTGCCCTGGCGGTATTGAAGGTCCCGATGGTGATGTACTTCTTTGAATTTGTCGGGAAGATATTCATCAAGGTGCTGGACTCTTCCAATGCCGGGAGCGATTTTCTATTCAAATCATTCGTTTCCAATCAGATGGAGGTCGGCCTGATCAATTTTGCCTTTCGCATTCTCCCCACGATCATTTTCTTTTCGGCGCTTACCAGTGTTTTATTTTATTATGGTATAATACAAAAGGTGGTCTATGGGCTGGCCTGGCTACTCACAAAAGCGCTGCGTGTCAGTGGGGCTGAGAGCCTATCGGCGGCGAGCAACATTTTCCTGGGCCAGACCGAATCTCCATTGCTGATCAAGGAGTACCTTGAGAAAATGAATAAGTCGGAGATCATGCTGGTGATGGTAGGAGGGATGGCGACCATCGCCGGCGGGGTACTGGCGGTGTATATAGGCTTGCTGGGAGGAGAGGACCCGCAGGGGAAACTGCTCTTTGCCAAGCACCTGATCACGGCTTCTGTGATGGCCGCCCCGGGCGCTATCGTGATGGCCAAACTGCTGGTTCCGCAAACGGACCCAATCATTAGCGAGATCAGTATCACCAAAGACAAGGTAGGCTCTAACATCCTGGATGCCATTGCCAACGGGACAGGGCAGGGGATACGGCTGGCCGTCAATGTCGCCGCCATGTTGATCGTGTTCATTGCTTTTGTTTACCTGGTCAATTTCATCCTGATGAAGGTGGGCGACTGGACTACCCTTAACCAATTCATTGTGGCCGTTTCGGGCGGGCAATATGCACATTTAAGCATGCAGTTCATGCTGGGCTATGCACTGGCGCCACTGACCTGGCTGCTCGGTGTCAGCGGGGCGGATATTACCCTTGTGGGGCAGTTGTTCGGTGAAAAGATCATCCTGAATGAAATGATCGCCTACATCAGCCTGAGAGACCTTCTTACAGCCGGTGTTTTTACTGAGCAGAAATCGATCATCATGGTGACCTACATGCTCTGTGGCTTTGCCAATGTGGGTTCAGTCGGCATTTTGCTGGGGGGCATCGGCGCTCTTGCACCCGGGCAGAAGCTCAACCTGTCGAGGCTCGGTTTTAAAGCATTGCTGGGAGGAGGGATGGCGTCCCTGTTGTCTGCAACCATCATCGGCATGCTCTTCTCCTGACGGATAACGTAAACGATCATGAAGCAATATCTGGATTTATTGGAACATGTTTTGAAGACCGGCGTTGAGAAGCCGGACCGGACCGGTACCGGAACTATCAGCGTGTTCGGATACCAGATGCGGTTTGATCTCGAACAGGGATTCCCTGTCATGACCACTAAAAAGTTGCATCTGCGCTCGATCATCCATGAATTATTGTGGTTCCTGAAGGGGGATACAAACCTGAAATACCTGCACGACAACAATGTGACCATCTGGGATGAATGGGCGGATGGGAACGGCGACCTCGGCCACATTTACGGCTACCAGTGGCGCTCCTGGCCCACACCTGACGGTCGGAAGATTGACCAGATATCCAATGTCATTGCTTCTATTAAAACTAATCCTGACTCCAGGCGGCATATCGTCAGCGCATGGAATGTCGGGGAACTCGACCGGATGGCGCTGCCCCCCTGTCACCTGCTCTTTCAGTTTTATGTCGCAGATGGCAGGCTCTCCTGCCAGCTCTACCAAAGAAGTTGTGATATTTTCCTCGGCGTGCCGTTCAATATCGCCTCCTATGCCCTGCTGACCATGATGATGGCGCAGGTAACCGGGCTTAATCCCGGCGAATTTATTCATACACTTGGCGATGCGCATATCTACCTGAACCATATTGACCAGGTGAAACTTCAACTTAGCCGGACCCCATTCCCCTTACCCCAAATGATCCTTAACCCTGAAAGAAAAAGTATCTTCGATTTTATTTATGAAGATTTCAAACTGGAGAATTATCAATCCCACCCGCATATCAAAGGAGAAATATCGGTATGAAGAAGATATCCATCATTGTGGCCATTACCCCTAATTATGCCATCGGGATCAATAACCAATTGTTATGGCATATATCGGATGACCTGAAACGATTTAAAAAGATCACTTCCGGCAAACAGGTGATCATGGGCAAGCTCACCTATGAATCATTGCCGCTCAGGCCGCTGCCAAACCGCAGAAATATTGTGATTACCGATGACGTGAACGAAAAATTTGAAGGGTGCATTACTGTCAATTCAATTCCGGAGGCGCTAAGCTATTGCAACGAAGATGACGAGAGTTTTATCATCGGCGGCGGTTCCGTTTACCGGCAATTCATGCCTTATGCAACCAAGCTCTACCTGACAATGGTCCATAAGGATTTTGAAGCCGATACTTTTTTCCCGGAAATTGACTTCAGTCAATGGAAACTGATCGAACGGGAAGATCATGAGAATGACCAAACGGTCGATTTCTCCTATTCTTTTTTGGTTTATGAGAAAATAAAAATTAATTTAGACAGTTAATAAACAGGAAATTGTAAAGATTTTGAAAAAGCTGTTATATATCATCCTGCTGTATCCATTTATCTTTGGAACCTATTCCTGCAAGGACCAGTCTTCCGAGATAGATTTCAATCCCAATGTTTTAACCGCGAAAGATTACATAAGGGCTGAAGATGCCTTGTTTGAAATTGTGAATGCATTTTTAAAAGGAATTCATGATACGCTGGTCCATGAAACTGGGTATGCCTATATAGATTTTTGCGATGTGGTTTACAATCAATCTCAAAATACCATGAAATTCAGTTATGGTGTTGTCAACCGTTTGTGTGGAGATAATAAGTTCAGGAGGGGATCATTTCTTGCTGAATTTACAGGCGTGGTTTTTAACAATGGGGTGAAAGCGTATATCACAACCGACAGTCTTTTCGTGGATGATTTTTTAACCGAAGCCACCATAGAAATTGAAAACCTGGGTTTTAATTCGCAGAATAAAGTTGAATATTCAATGAAAACTACTTCAGCCAACATCATGATGCCGGATACAGCCAAAACACTTGGATTTCAGATGACAGCCGAATTTGTGCTTGTATGGGAAGAGGGCTCAGCCACACCGGCCATCTATGAAGATGATGTATTCCTGGTCAGTGGCTCAGCGGCTGGAACTTCGACCGACGGTTATGCATTTACTTTAACGATTCAGGAACCATTGATCAATCATGTGGAATGTTTCTGGATGTCAGGCGGCCTAAGCCAGATTACCGTTCCTGCGGCGAAAATCCCCACGGGAGATATCGATTATTTAAATGAAAATGGCTGTTACAACCAGTTCTATTTCTATTTCGACAACAACCAGTTTTTTGAATATATAAAATAGATTGTCCCGCCTCCATGCCCCCATGCCCCCATGCCCCTCAAGTCTTCCTCTTCTGCTGCCTTGCAGCCGGGAAAAGGATGTTGTTCAATATCAGGCGATAACCCGGTGAATTAGGGTACAGGTCCAGTTCAGTGGGCGGGTCCCCCACCAGATGAGAATAATCTTCGGGATCATGCCCTCCGTAAAAAGTCCAGAACCCTTTGCCGAACTCGCCGTGGATATATTTCACTTCATTGGCCGGTTTGTTTTCCCCCATTACCAGCACTTTGCTTTTGACCTGGTCTTTGTTGAATGCTGTTGTCTGGCCCATGAATCCCCTGATTACCTGTGTATGGTTCTGGCATAGCATGGTTGGAATGGGGTCCCATTTAGCTGAGAACTCGAACAAGGTGAAAAAATCATTTCCTTCTTTCAGATGCTTGGGCCTGGTTGTAGTTACATCAATCGATGAAATTTCATATTCGTATGGGTTCGTACTGATGATAAAATCGGTAAAGGCAAAGCAATTATGATAATTCAGCTTCGATTGTGCATCCGGGTCCATTGGATCCCCATCAAACATGATATCGCAGATATCAACCCCATCTGCTGAAAGAGCGACATCATAACTATCAGGTGCCGAGCACATGGCAAACAGATAGCCGCCTCCGGAAACGTATTCCCTGATCCTCTTTGAAACTTCCAGCTTCATTTCACATACCTTGGAGAAGCCAAGCATTCGGGCGGTCTCTTCGTTAGTCCTGACATCCTCCTGGTACCAGGGATGATTGCGGTAAGCAAACCAGAACTTACCATATTGTCCGGTAAAATCCTCGTGGTGAAGGTGCAGCCAGTCATACAGCGGCAATCGCCCTTCAATCACTTCAGTGTCATATATAAGATCATAAGGAATTTCAGCGTAGGTCAGCACGAGGGTAACGGCATCATCCCAGGGAAGTTTATTTTTTGGGGAATAAACGGCAATTTTAGGCGCTTTGTGCAGTTTCACCGCGTCCATATTGACCTGTGGGTCTGCGATTTCACGCAGGATGGCCGAGGATTGCACATCGGCAATGACCTGGTAGCTCACCCCGCGGATGATACATTCATTTTCAAAGGTTTTGTTGTGCTGAAACATGTAACTGCCCCCCCGGTAATTGAGCAGCCAGTAAATCTCCACATCGTGCGTCAGCGCCCAGTAAGCGATGCCATATGCTTTCAAATGGTTCTTCTGAGTGTCGTCCATAGGGATCAGCAGGTAGGCAGCTGAGACCTGCCTGGCAAATGGTAGGGAAAACAATAAAATTATAGAAACAATATATATTCTCATGCTCTTAAAACGATTAAATGACAGAAATGTTTTAAGCATTGAATGGTAATTCAGTGCAATAGCAAATCAGGATAAATTTCACAGTATTCATTAAAACATTCGAGAATTGCAGAATATAGTTGATATTCAGTCGCATTTAGGATGAATGGGATTTCCAGGGAGCAAAACTTGATAAATCTTGCAATTTCATTATCGTTATTTATTCCAGTAATTCTGGAAATAATCTTAGTATTATACTTTTTTGATGCTTTTTCCTCGTTAAGCGCTTTGGCATAAGCCTTTTTCCGCCTGGCTTCTTTGCTGTAATGGTCATAAATAAGCGAAAAAGGACCGGGCATTGAAATTATGACTCCAACTGGATGCGCTAACGTTCTCAATTCTGTCGATGTAGGCAGGTAGGGAGTAATATTTTCACTTACCGGATCACGGATTTCGAGTTTCAGCACTTCTTCTTTCAGTTTTTCAATTGTTGCTGGCCATGGGTAAATCACTACTTCTTTCAGATCGATTGTGTCCTCAATTAAAATAATGGATAAGTGGTAGCGAAAAAGTAGAAAACCTGAAGGGATCTCCACCAATGCATCTTGAAAGGAAACACAAGAGATCCCCAATGTGTCCCCAGGAAATACTGAAATAGAGAACCGCCCGTAATAATCCCCGACCGAGCCTTCATTCCTTGTCTTGTTAAGGACATGAATATATGAAACCGGTGTTCCTTCCATGTTTTTGACATCACCTGATACCAAGATCCTATCTGCAGGATAATTCTGAGAGAAAGTGCCAAACGCCATCGCTGTAAACAGGGAAAACAGCAGAGACCTGATCATAATAATCTGAATATCATTCAAAATTAATCCAAATCTATATTTGTGGATGTTAATAAAGGTTAAAACGGCATTTTATTTAGAATAAAAATAAATTGCCATTATTGGCGAGCCAGGTATTGACAGATTAAAAATTCCTCCTCCATATATTTGAAAACCCAAGCGTATTAATAACCTTTAAACCGGAAAATCCCTACTTTTGCAAATCAAAAATCCACTTATACCTTAACACTTAAAACTTAAACCTCAACTTAAACCTTAACCCTTAAACCTCAACACTAACAAATATGGTTTTCGATCCCGACATGATCCGCCGTGTATATGCAGGACTGGAAGAAAAGATTGAACAGGCCCGCAAGCTGCTTGGCCGCCCGCTTACACTGACAGAGAAGATTTTATATGCCCATTTATCAGAAGAGAACGGACCCGGGCCCTATAAAAGGGGAGATAATTACGTAAACTTTGATCCCGACCGGGTGGCCATGCAAGATGCTACGGCACAGATGGCGCTGCTGCAGTTCATGCAGGCGGGCCGGAACAAGGCGGCCGTGCCCAGTACCGTGCATTGTGATCATCTCATTCAGGCTAAGATAGGTGCAAAAAAAGACCTTGAGGTGGCACTGGATGCCAACCGGGAGGTATTTGATTTTCTTTCTTCTGTCAGCAATAAATACGGCATCGGTTTCTGGAAACCGGGTGCAGGGATCATCCACCAGGTGGTTTTAGAAAATTATGCTTTTCCGGGTGGGATGATGATCGGCACCGACTCGCATACAGTTAATGCAGGTGGATTGGGAATGGTGGCCATCGGCGTAGGCGGCGCCGACGCGGTGGACGTAATGGCCGGGATGCCCTGGGAGCTGAAGTTCCCGAAACTGATCGGGGTGAAACTTACCGGAAAGCTGAGCGGCTGGTCATCCCCCAAGGACGTGATCCTGAAAGTGGCAGGCATCCTTACCGTTAAGGGAGGTACCGGTTATATCCTTGAATACTTCGGACCGGGTGCGCTGGAGATCTCCTGCACCGGTAAAGGGACCATCTGCAATATGGGCGCCGAGATCGGTGCCACGACTTCATTGTTCGGGTATGACGGCAAAATGGAACAGTACCTGCGGGGAACCGGCAGGGCAGAGGTGGCTGATGCAGCCAACCAGGTAAAGGTGCACCTGACCGGCGATGCGGAAGTGTACCAGCTTCCTGAAAAATATTTTGACCAGGTGATCGAGATCAACCTGAGTGAGCTGGAGCCCCATATCAACGGCCCATTCACACCCGACCTGGCTACACCGGTTTCGGAGTTTGCCAAAGCGGTAGAGAAGAATGGTTGGCCAGACAAGCTGGAAGTAGGGCTGATCGGTTCCTGTACGAATTCGTCTTACGAAGATATCACACGTGCCGCATCGGTGGCTAAGCTGGCGCTGGATAAAAAATTGAAAGCCAGGTCGGAATTCACCATTACCCCGGGCTCGGAAACGGTCAGGTACACCGCCGAAAGGGATGGACTGCTCGATATCTTCGAGCAGATCGGCGGGGTGGTGCTGGCCAATGCCTGTGGCCCCTGCATCGGCCAGTGGGCACGCCACAATGCCGACAAACAGGAGAAAAATTCCATCATGACCTCCTTCAACCGCAACTTTGCCAAGCGAAACGACGGTAACCCCAACACGCATGGCTTTGTCGCCTCGCCGGAAATTGTAACGGCATATGCCATTGCCGGCACGCTGAAATTCAACCCCATGACCGATACGCTGGTCAATGAAGATGGGGAGCAGGTCAGGTTGGCAGAACCGACCGGTCTTGATTTTCCGCCCCGCGGTTTTGCGGTGGGCGATGCGGGCTATCAGGCGCCTGCTATGGACAGCAGCAGCGTGGAAGTGATCGTGGATCCAAGGTCCGACCGGCTGCAATTGCTCAAGCCCTTCCCGGCGTGGGAGGGCACTGACCTGAAAGGGCTTCGCCTGCTGATCAAAGCGCGCGGCAAATGCACCACCGATCATATCAGCATGGCCGGCCCGTGGTTGAAATACCGCGGCCATCTCGACAATATTTCAAACAACCTGCTCATCGGGGCGGTGAACGATTACAACGGGAAAACCAATCTGGTAAAAAACCAGCTTACCGGTGAATATGGTGAAGTGCCTGCCACTGCGAGACATTATAAGAAGTCCGGCGTCGGTTCTATCGTTGTCGGGGATGAAAATTACGGGGAAGGATCTTCGCGTGAGCATGCCGCCATGGAACCGCGCTTTATGAACGTCAGGGCGGTGCTGGTACGTTCCTTCGCCCGGATACACGAAACGAACCTGAAAAAGCAGGGAATGCTGGCGCTTACATTTGCCGATCCGGCTGATTACCTGAAGATCAGAGAGGATGATGTGATCGATATCACCGGGCTGACCGAAATGGCGCCCGGCCAACCGCTGACAGTCGTGCTGCATCACCAGGATGACAATACCGAATCTATTCCGGTGAACCATTCTTACAACGAAAAGCAGATTGATTGGTTCCGGGCAGGAGCAGCGCTGAATCTGATGAGAGAGTGAGGTAGTCGATAGTCGTTAGTCGTTAGTCGTTAGTCGGAAATTGTTATAACAACTGAACAATCGAACAGTTATTATTGAGAAAATAAAATATTAAACTGCTATTTTCGTTAGCAAATCAATAAACGCTAAAACCGGACGGGTGAGAAATACTTTATCGACTTTACTATTATTAGCAATACTCCTGGTGATTACCGGCAGTGCGCTTGCACAGTCGGGCGGGAGGGGAACATACCAGTTTCTGAATCTGCCGAATTCAGCCAGGATCGCATCTCTGGGTGGTAATTTTCTGGCAATCAATGATGACGATATTACCCTCACGCTGGCCAATCCGTCATTGATCAATGAGAACATGCACAACCAGATGGGCCTGAGCGTTGTCGATTATTTTTCCGATATTAATTACGGATTTGCACAATATTCCAAGACTTTCAATAAGGCGGGAAGCTTTGTCGGAACGATGCAATATATCAATTATGGCAAGTTCCAGGAAGCCGATGCGGCCGGGGTTCAATATGGGACTTTCAGCGCCGGGGAATATGCCCTGAATATCGGCTGGGGCCGGATGCTGACACCCCGCTTGGCGGTAGGATCCAACCTGAAATTCATCTATTCACACCTGGAGTCTTATAATTCTTTCGGGATGGCGGTAGATGTGGCCGGTTCTTATTTCAGCAAGGATGAGAACTTTACGGCTTCTCTTCTATTTAGAAACATTGGTTACCAGATCGTTGCCTATCAGTCGGGGAACCATGAGCCATTGCCTTTTGAGATACAGGCCGGCATTTCCAAGCGCTTTACCCACATTCCTTTCCGGGTATCGGTATTGCTCACACAACTTCAGCGATGGAACCTGCGGTATGAGATTCCACCCGATCCTACCAATGGCGGTGGTTTCATCAGCGAACCCGATAAGATCAGCGGGATCGATGAATTTGCTGACAATCTCATGCGTCATGTTGTCCTGGGCGGCGAAGTGATCATTGCAAAATCACTGAGTCTCAGGCTGGGTTATAACTACCTGCGCCGCCAGGAGATGAAGGTCCCCGATAAGCTCTCCCTGGTCGGATTCTCCTGGGGTATCGGTTTACGGGTTTCACAATTTCACTTCAGCTACGCCCGCTCCTCCTATCACCTCGTCGGCAGCCCCAATCACATTACTGTCATGGTTAACCTGGACGGTTTTGCCAGGAAGCAGCAGACTGTGGGTGACTGAGGAAAATTTATACCTTTGCTTTCTTTCTAGTTTCTTGTTTCTAGTTTCTTGATTTATTTCATTTCAAATAGTAATAAAATAAAGCTTAGAACCAGAAACCAGAAACCAGAAACCAGAAACAATTACAATGTACTTGCAAAAGCTGACACTGTCGAACTTCAAGAATTACCGGGAAGTCTCACTGGAATTTTCAGACAAAATAAATTGCTTTATCGGGGATAACGGCTCGGGGAAAACCAACCTTCTGGACGCTGTTCACTATCTCTCTTTCTGCAAAAGTGCCTTTAACCCGGTCGATATTCAGAATGTGAGGCACGGTGAGGATTTTTTCAGTATACACGGCACTTTTATGAAGAATGGCGATGTGCCTGACCTGGTCTCCTGTATCCAGAAAGTCAATCAGCGCAAGGTATTTAAAATCAATCAGAAAGAATACGACCGACTGGCCGACCATATCGGTTTATTTCCCCTGGTGATGGTATCGCCGTACGACCGCGACCTGATCAATGCAGGCAGCGAGGTCAGGCGGAAATACCTGGATGGGGTCATTTCGCAGTTCGACCGGGCCTATCTCGATGATCTCATCAGCTACAATAAAGCCCTGGCCCAGCGCAACGCACTTTTGAAACAATTTGCAGATACGCGACGGTTCAGCCAGGAATTATTGTCGATCTGGGACATGCAACTGGCCGAATATGGCCATCGGATCTTTGAAAAAAGGACGGCTTTCCTGGTGGAATTTGCGCCGGTTTTTCAGCATTATTACGAGTTTATCTCACAAGGAAAGGAAGAGGTCGGGTTGCAGTATGTTTCCCAGTTATTCGATAGGGAACTGGATCAGTTGCTGGCAGTTACGGTGGATCGCGACAGGGCGGTACGTTTTACGACACAGGGAATTCACAAGGACGACCTGGAATTGGTGATCTCCGGTCATCCGCTGAAGAAATTCGGCTCGCAGGGGCAGCAGAAGTCCTTTATCATTGCCGTTAAGCTGGCCCAGTTCGAATATACGCGCAACATCAAGGGATTCAAGCCCATACTGCTCTTCGATGATATTTTTGACAAACTGGATGATAAACGGGTCCACCAGATCATCAGCCTGGTGAGCGAGAACAGTTTCGGCCAGGTGTTCATCACCGACACACAGCGGAGCAGGATTGAGAAGTTATTTGAAGTCGTAAAGACCGATCATCGTATCTTTGAAATTTCCAACGGAAACACATTATTAAATGAAAATTACAAGTGACCGGCCCATTGGCGACGTAATCCGGGAGATGATCGAGACCTATCGCCTGGAAGGGAAACTGAACGAGGTAAAAGTCCTTCATTCCTGGGAAAAGGTGGTAGGCCAGATGATCGCCCGGCATACAAAGGATCTCTATATCAAAAATAGCCGGCTATTTGTCAGAATCGACTCTCCCGCGCTGAAGAATGAGCTTTCCTACTCCCGCACACTGATTGCGGATAAACTGAATGAAGAGGCCGGAGGCCAGGTGATCGATGAAGTGATCCTGCTGTGAAAAATATCCGGATATCAATTCCAGACTGATACGACACTCACATTGGCATTTTCATACCGGAAGGGCACTTCCCGCTTATTCCAGACATACATCAGCAACTTATGCGCTTCACGGGGAACCTCGCCTATCACGATCACATGCCTTATTTCTTCAGTTCCATCCCATAAAGGTCGTAGCTGATCCAGGTTGATGGCTTCATAGGTCAGTATGTTCCGGTTCAGGTCAAGCACTTCCGCTGCAATGACCGCCTCAAAAGGCCTGGCCGGGCTTTCTATCTTCATATTGATGAGAAGTATCAGTTCCCGGCCGGCTAACGTATCGGCATCTGTCTCAAAGATCTTGTGATATAAAACCTGGCCCTCGTAAATTTCCGGGATTTCGATCTCATACAAGACCCGGGTAACCGGTTCGCTTTTTCTGCCATACAATATGCTTTTTGTGCGCTTATCCTCCATTATGGCCCGGTACTGATCTTCCAGCCTGGCATCAATCAAATCGCCGAATATGATATAATCAGCGTAATACCATTGTTGATCGGTCACATACAGCGGATTTAACATGCCGCCATTGTGAATATTCATAAACGCCCATGGTTGTCTTTTGATTTGATAAGCTGAAACAACGGGAGGATACTTATTTTCGTCTGCTTTTTCCCGGATGTAAAAGAAGAAATCCGCAGGCACTTGCTGTGAATGGCCGTAAATTGAATCATGCAGACTGATTTTTTTTAAAGAATGTATTGGAATAAACAGCAAAGGGATGATTAATAAGACCCAATATTTCTTATATTTCTTTGGGACGTGATCAAAGTGAAAAGCAATGAAACTGTAAAACAAAGGTAACAAGTGGATAGCCGCCCGGTCTTCCTGGAAATTCACTTTCATCAATACATTGATCGCTGACGAACCGATCCAGTTTACTAAAAGAAGAGCCAGGAATGTCAATGGCAATAAGTATTTTGACACTTGTTCCTTGCTTCTGATCCATTGTATGAAAATGAAAATCACCAGGATAGATATCAGCAGAATGGAATAGTAAGCAAATGCACTGTTTCGCAGGCCGGTTATCATCAGGCTGAGCGATTCCACCGTTACGGGGAAATATCCTTCATCAGATCCATAATAATAACCCGATGCCGATTTGATCACCAGGGATTGCCGGATCAGGAAAAAAAATGCTGGGACACTCAATAAGACAATGAACAGTATGCCAGGGATGATACTTTTTCGCTGAAAAGAGTATTTGTGGTAAAGAAGGAAAAAAAGGAGGAGCATGGGAATAGAAAGTCCTGTAAAGACCAGGTTAAGGTTTGACGCAACGGCCAGGATGTTTAAGATCAAGGCTTTAACAATATGATTAAGTTTCGGGGTGTGGCTGGCTTTCAGTAAATAATACACAGCCCCTGTGAGAAATGCAAGGGATAATCCATACCCGCGGCTGTATCCAAAAAATTCGATGATGAAATGTGTTCCAAAAGACAGAATAATGAACAAATAACGGGATGTTCCGGTCTTAAGAAGGAGTGATAGCCGGTAAATAAAGAAGAAATATATCAATGCCGCCAATACGTTCGGCAATCGCAAAGCAAAGGGAATGGAACCAAAGATATGATAACTGATCCGGGTGAGGAAAGAATTGAAGAGGTGGTTATTGGCGTCAATGGTTGCTTCGGGTGGTAAAAACCTGCCATTTTGGACATACATGAAAAAAGTGGCCGCTTCATCAATATTGAATTGCACTTTCCATGCCCGTAAAATAATGTAAATCCAAACCAGGGATGAAAGGCTCAAAAAAACCCATAGGAAACCTTTTTTCTGGCGACCTGGCTTCATGTTACCTGGCAACTGATCATTGGTTTGTCTTCGATGTATCCTTCCAGTCTGTCGCCTGCTTTTACCGGGCCAACGCCGGCGGGTGTTCCGGTGAAGATCAGGTCGCCGGGTGTCAGGGTTATAAACTTTGAAATGTAAGCGATGATCGTTTCAAAAGAGAAGATCATATCCCGCGCGTTACCTTCCTGTACCTTTTTACCATTCAACAGCAGGTGGAAGCGAATATTATTCAGATCAGGGAAAGATGATTTAGCCAGAAATACTTTGCTAACGGGCGCTGAATGATCAAACCCTTTGGCAATTTCCCACGGAAGGCCTTTTTCCTTGCACTTTTGCTGCAGATCGCGGGCCGTGAAATCAATTCCCAGCCCGATCCGGTCGAAGTAATCACAGGCAACCGATTCGGGAATCGACTTTCCCGTTTGGCTGATTTTCAGCACCAGTTCGGTTTCGTAGTGAACATCTCTTGAAAAGCTGGGATAAGGAAAAGGTTGATTATCCGTAAGCAGCGCCGTTTCAGGTTTCAGGAAGAAGACCGGATTTTTCGGAAGCGGATTTTTCAGCTCTTTGGCATGCTCAACGTAATTTCGTCCGATGCAGATGATTTTCATTGTTTCTTGTTTCTTGTTTCTTGTTTCTTGTTTCTTGTTTCTTGTTTCTTGTTTCTTGTTTCTTGTTTCTTGTTTCTTGTTTCTTGTTTCTTGTTTCTTGTTTCTTGTTTCAAGAATTGAAATCCATAAAATTATAACGAATTACAACCAATGCATCAGAAAATGAAATCCGTCGACAGGAAATTCGATTTATCTTCCTTGACAATGGTTGTAATGATCTGTTTGTTCTGGTCGGTGCTTTTGGCGGCGACGAGGCTGCGGATGGAGAAAACGCGCAGGGCATCGGAAACCGACAGTGTCCCTTCGGCGGAATCTTTCCGCCCGGTGAAGGGGAAGGTGTCGGGCCCTCGCTGGCACTGGCTGTTGATGTTCAGGCGGCAGACCTGGTTCACCAGCGGATCGATGAGTTTTGCAATTGTATCCGATTCTTTGCCGAAAATGCTGATCTGCTGGCCATAGTTGGAGTTTGTTACATATTCCAGGGGTTCGGCGATATCTTTAAACGGGGCTACCGGCACCACCGGGCCAAATTGCTCTTCCGTCCAGACTTTCATAGATCCATTGACAGGATAGAGCAGGGCGGGGGAGAAGAAGGTATGATGGCTTTCTCCACCGCCTGCATTCACCACCTTAGCCCCTTTGGAAACGGCATCGTTGACCAGTCTTGCCAGGTAATCTGTTTTGCCTTCTTCTGGCAGGGGGGTGATCTGTACTTTCTCATCCCACGGCATGCCTATTTTAAGAGAAGATATTCCTTCAGCCATTCTGCGGATGAATTCTTCCGCAATCGATTCATGTACAAAAATGATCTTCAGCGCGGTGCATCGCTGCCCGTTATATGAGAGGCTTCCCAGGATGCATTCGCTGACGGCCAGGTCGAGATCGGCGCCGGGCAGAACGATGGCGGGATTTTTTGCTTCCAGCCCGAGAACGCTGCGCAAGCGGTGCGGACTAGGGTGCTGCTTTTTCAGGATGCCGGCTACCCGGCTGGTGCCGATAAATGCCAGCACGTCGATCTTCCCCGATTCCATCAGCGGGCCGATCACTTCAGGGCCATCGCCGTAAACCGTATTGATAACGCCCGGCGGGAAAGAGTCGCGGAATGCCGTAAGCAAGGGTTGATGCAGCAGAACACCGTATTTGGGAGGCTTGAAAATGACCGTATTGCCCATGATCAGGGCGGGGATCAAGGTGGTGAAGGTTTCATTGAGGGGATAGTTGAAAGGGCCCATGCAAAGCACCACGCCCAGCGGCGCCCGGCGGATCTGGCCGATGATCCCCTGGTGGATCTGAAACCGGGAGGAAACCCGGTCAAGCTCTTTGAGCGCCTCTATCGTATCACGGATATACTCGACAGTCCGGTCAAACTCTTTCGCCGAATCGGTCAAAGTTTTGCCAATCTCCCACATCAGCAGGTTGATTACCTCTTCCCGGTGCTCTTTCATCCGTAAGGTGAACTTCTCCAGGTGGGCAATCCGCTGTTCTAACGACATCGTCGGCCATGTCCCCCTGCCATGATCGTAAGCAGCGACTGCAGAATCCAGCGCCTCCAGCGATTCCTTCGCCTTCAGCATCGGATATTCCCCGATCAGGTAAGGGGAGATACTGCCATTTTCAGCCTTGATACATACCGGCGAATAAACCTCCTGCAGCCGCCCGTCCCATTTCACCAAACGGCCGTTGATAAGATACTCCTTCTGCACCACCCGGTGCCTTAACCGGAACTTCTCCGGTATCTGTTCCATTGGTGGAAAGATAGATGTGTTTACCATCCCCATCAAAATTTAAAATTCAAAACTTAAAATTCAAAATTTCATTTCCTGCTTCTCTTCCAGATCGCCTGTATAACCCGCTTGGTCGAAAGGGGAAACTGACTTTTCATCATCCAGTCGTAATACGAAGGCTCTTTGGTAAAGATCTGCTCTACCGACTGGCCTTTGTATTTCCCGAAGTTCAGCACTTCCTGCTGTTTCTCATTGAAAACGATATGCCCGACAAGATCGACATTGCGGGTGTAATAGGAAAAATCACTCAGCGCCTTCACATCATTCTTCACCGGTTTACTGACCATGCCGTCGGGATCGGTATATTCCTGGTCATGGTAAAAGTCAAGCTGGGCAAGGAGAACTTCATAGGTTGCCATAGCGTCCGCTTCAGCCGAGTGGGCCATTTCTAAAATCCTACCGCAATAGAATTTATAAGCGGCTTTCAGGGTCCGGGGTTCCATTTTATGGAAGATGTTCTGCACATCGACCACGTGCCGGTCCATCAGGGAAAAATCTATCCCTGCTCTTAAAAACTCTTCAACAAGCAATGGTATATCGAATTTGATCGCGTTGTATCCCGACAGATCGGCATTTTCGAGAAAATCATTCAGTTTTGGGGCAAAATCATTGAAGGAAGGGCTCTCTTTCACGTCAAGGTCTGTAATTCCATGGATCAGGGTGGCTTCATTCGGAATCGGCATGCCGGGGTTGATCCGCTGGTTCAGCGCCTCTTTCGACCCGTCGGGCATTAATTTGATCACTGATATTTCCACGATGCGGTCTGTGGCGACGTTGGTCCCGGTAGTCTCCAGGTCAAAAATGGCGAGCGGGCGGGTGAGGGATAGTTGCATGATGTTGAATGTTGAATTTTGAATGTTGGATTAATCCGGAATTTGAAACAAGAAACAAGAAACAAGAAACAAGAAACAAGAAACAAGAAACAAGAAACTTCTATATCTTCCTATCCGAATCCCAATCTTCCAGCATTTCCTTCATTCTTTTCAGGTACATGCCGCCGAGAGCGCCGTCGACCATGCGGTGGTCATAGGCCAGGGACAGGATCATGATGTGTCGTATGCCAATCACGTCGCCCTGGGTTGTTTCGATGACTACCGGTTTTTTGCGGATGGCCCCGATGCCCAGGATGGCGACCTGCGGCTGGTTTATGATGGGAGTGCCCGTGAGGCTGTCGAATGTGCCGAAGTTGGTCACTGTAAAGGTGCCTCCCTGGATCTCGTCCGGTAGCAAACTGTTCTTCCGGGCCCGGTTGGCCAGGTCGTTCACGTCTTTAATAATACCTAGCAGGTTTTTCTGATCCGCATTGCGAATCACAGGAACGATCAGGTTACCGTTGGGCAGGGCCGTTGCCATGCCGATATTGATTTTTTTCCTGTGGATGATATTCATTCCGTCTACAGAAGCGTTCACACGCGGGAATTCCTTCAATATCTGCGCGGCGGCCTCTATGAAAATGTGCGTGTAGGTGAGTTTTTCCTTTTCGCGGTCGAAGAAGGCATCTTTGTTCTTTTCCCGCCAGTTGACGATGGCCGTGACATCGACATCAATGAATGAGGTAACATGCGGGGAAACCTGCTTCGACATCACCATATGGTCGGCGATGAGCTTTCGCATGCGGTCCATCTCATAGATCTCATCACCGCTTTCCGTGGTCACTTTCGGCGCTTCAAAGGATGGGACCGCTTTGGCTGCAACCGATTTTTCCGGAGCCGCTTCTTCAGAGGGCCTGTTTTGCAGATAATCAAGCAGGTCCTGCTTCGTGAGCCGGCCGTCTTTGCCGCTTCCCGGAACCTTGTCCAGTTCCTGCAACGATATATTCTCCTTTTCGGCTATATTTTTTACCAGTGGGGAATAAAACCTGTCGCCAGCATAAGCTTCATCACTTTCTTTCGCCGGGGCAGCCGGGGCGGGTTTTGCTTCTTTTTCTGCCGGTTTCTCTTCTTTTACCGGTTCCGCATCTTTTTCCTCTTCCTTTATTTCCTGTGTGGCTGCCTCTCCGCCCAGGTCAATGACAGCAATGACCTTTCCGACTGGCACAATATCACCCTCTTTGAAAAAAAGCTCTTTTACAACGCCTTCCACAGGGGAAGGAATTTCGGAATCAACTTTGTCGGTGGCGATCTCCGCCAGCGCATCATCTTCATTGACCTGGTCGCCGGCAGCCTTCAGCCATTTGGTGATGGTTGCCTCAATAATGCTTTCGCCCAGTTTGGGCATCACGATATCAAATGTGGCCATAACAGTTTATTTAACCTTGACGACTGATTCCAGTTTACGGAATAGTCTGCAAAAATACGCATTTAATTAACACTGTCAGGGGTGGTTTTGTTCGTCAGGGATCAGTTTTTCCGGCCCAGATTCCGGATGCCTTTCAGGATGATGTTGAGATCGTTCCGGATGCTATAATCCCGGGTATAGATAACATTCAGCTGTTGCCGGATCTCATCGGAGATCACGTCATCGCCAAAAGCATCCATCGGGTTCAATATCCCTTTTCGGATGTGGGGCAAGCGGTCGGTAGGGTCGGCTCCGTCGGAGACATATCCCACCCAGCTTCGGCAGCCGAAAAGAACACGCAGGATATTCCGCAACAGTCCCGGCAGAGACTGGACCAGGAAGAGGAGAACGGGTAGCATTATCAATGCCCCCAGCGAAACGGCCAGATCCAGCAACCGTTTGTTCCGCAGGTTCTCGACATTGGTGATTGCATTGATATTCACGGTATAGAGGTCTCCGGCCGTATTGATCGAATTGCTGCCGATAATGGAGAGGCTGTCTTCGGGTGCGATCTTGTAATCGACCTGCAGGTCCTGCAGATCGGACATCTGGTCGATGATCGCCTGGTGTGTCATGCTTTTCGAGCAGAAAATGATCTCGTCTATCCGGTAGACTTTGATGATCTCTTTGATTTGCGGCAGCGATCCGATCAATTCATCGCTTTTATGTTCACCGGCGTTAACCGCAACCATTCCGATAAATCCCGGGTTCCGGTAGGAATTCTGCAACAGGTCCCTGACCCGTTTTGCCTCCGCCAGGTCGCCGATGATCACAAAGCGCCTGTCTTTCACCGCATCGAATCCGAAATGGCCCGATTTGACAAGGTTTGAAAATATCCGCAGTCCCGCCATGGCCAAGACAGCCCAGACAGCGCCCAGCAAAATGATGGCGCGGGAAAACCTGAGATGCTCAGGCAGCAGGGCATAGGCAACCAAAATGATGACCGTACCTACTGAGATTCCCCTGAAAATCTTTCCAATCTTAACCGGCCTGTCGTAAGTGCTGCTGAAATAGCAGGAGAGAAGCCAAATGAGGATATAGCCCGGGACGGCGAGGGTGAAAAACCCGGGCGGGTAACCACCGCCTTCGGGAAAAATGACCCTTTCCTCCCAGTAGTTGATGATGAAAAACAATCCCCCGTAAATCAGGATGGCGTCCAGCAGCGGCATGATGGCCTTTGACAGGAAACGGCTGACGATGGCCAGCGAAGCCCTGAAATAGATGGCGATACGGATCAGCAGGGCGAGTATCCTGGCGCGCCGGTGGGTGAAATGCTTCCGGGCGAAAATGATCATGGCATTGTAGAAGAGAAAAACATAGTTGATGCTTCCCTTTTTGGTGCTCTCCCCTTTGTAGTGAATGATCCGGGTGCCAGGGAAATAGTAATTTTTATAGCCTGCTTTTAAAATCCTGTACGACAGGTCAATATCTTCTCCGTACATAAAGAATGTCTCGTCGAGCAGGCCGGTTTTATCCAGCGTTTCTCTTCGCAACAACATAAATGCCCCTGAAAGTACATCAACTGGATTGATATCGTCTTGCGGCAGGTATCCCAGGTGGTATTTACCGAAGATTTTGGAGCGGGGAAAGAACTTCGACAGGCCGAATATTTTGTAGAAGGCGACATCCGGTGTGGGAAGACCCCGCTTGGATTCCGGCAGGAATGTCCCTTTCCCGTCGATCATCTTCACCCCAAGGCCACCGGCATCTGGATGGTTGTCCATAAATTCCAGCACCTTGGAGAAAGTGTCATCCTCCACCACCGTATCAGGATTCAGCAGCAGGACGTATTCCCCTTTCGATTGGAGGATAGCCTGGTTATTGGCTTTGGAAAACCCGAGATTTTCCTTGTTTTCAATTTGGATTACTTCCGGAAATTTTTCTCTGACCATCTCGCAGGATCCGTCCACCGAATTATTGTCAACCACAAAAACCTCCACCTGCAATCCCTCGCTTGCCCGCCTGACCGAATTCAGGCACTGTTCCAGGAAGTACTTCACATTATAGTTGACAATGACGACCGATAGTTTCATCCAAAAGAGTTAAATGAATTCGCGAAAATACAAATCACGAAATTAATAAATCATTGATATTACAGCCTCAGAAATACTTTGAGATGAAAAAGCCTGTTCCTGAGCTTGCCTTTGGTGTTGGTATCATAAAGCATTTCTGTGAGTAAATTTCTGATTTTAAGGCTTTTCGAGGCGCGACCGATCACCATGTTAAGCAGTCGGGGATTTATTGCCAGTTGATGCAGGCGCAAGCCAATATCGAGATCATGTTTCAATTTCTGGTATACTTTTTCATGATAATGTTGGCTGGCATTTGTACTGTAATCCTTTTTTTGGTAACAGAGAGCAGCTACATCAGCGGCGACCATCCCGCTAACCATCGCATTTCCAATTCCTTCCCCTGTGAAAGGATCGATCAGGCGGGCGGCATCGCCCAGCAGCATATACCGGTCACCGGCGATTGGAAACGCTCCGGTATAAAAAGGCAACCTTTGTGCTGCCGGCTTTCCCAGCATTTCCGCACCGGAGAACCTTGCTTTCAGGTAGGGGTATTTTTCGATGAGATGAAAAAGCAACCTTTTCAGGCTCATGTCTTGTTTCCTGGCCAGCCGGACAGGCAATGCCAGACCGACGTTGGCTGAATGGTTATTGAAGGGGAATATCCACAAGTACCATGGTAGCAGTTCCCGGAGGAAATGGATTTCGATGGCGTTCCGGGCGCTGCAGCCGCTGACGTTTTTAAAGTATGCCCTGATGCCAATTCCTTCGTTCTCAATGCCAGGATAAGCCGGATCGAACGTGCCGATAAGGTTCCGGTTAGCCCCGCAGGCTATCAGCAAGAGGTTTGTTGTCATTTTCCAGGTCCCGTTAATATCTTCAAGCAGCAAATTCTCCATGCTCCTGGAAATTTTTTTTACCTCGATGCCTGGATGAAACGTAACTAACGGGAGATTGATTGCTTTTTCGAGAAGGAAATTGTCGAAACCGGCCCTTTTACATACAAACCCCGGTGGAATGGATTGATTGGAAGGGCGAAAATCAATTTCGGCCATTTTTGAGGAAGGAGCGTAGAACCGCACTGACCAGGAATCGGTGGCCATGCCGGTTTGGTACAGTTGCCGGGCGTATTCGGGATCGATTTTATTCAGTGTGCTGACTACTTTCCCGCTCAACCCGTCGCCACAGATCTTTTCCCTGGGGAAATAATCCTGGTCTATCAGCATACACGGAATGCCTTTTTTCCCCAGTGCCAGTGCTGCCGTGATACCGGCGGGCCCGGCACCGATAATGGTGATTTCGGAGTGGTTTTGCAGGGTGGGCATCATGCAGTTTATCCGGTTTATTCGCCTGGTTGTATAGCCATGACAGGGGTCTGTGTCAGGAATAGGTCCTCTTTTGTAAGTCCCTGGTAAAGAAGATTTTTTATAACATTGCGCTTATGCGGGATAAAAGCGATGAGGCTAATGTGGTTTGAGGCAATGAAATTCTTCAGTGCTACCCGCATATCTTCCGCGTCCAGCAATTGAAAACTAACGGGAGATTTCATTTTCTTCAACTCCTTACTGCCGGCAAGCTTTTGTAATTGTATCGCTGCTTCCTCATTTTCTCCCTGCTGGCAGAGATGCAGGCAATGGATATTGAGAGGAAAGCCGGCCAGCACCGATTGGATTCTCCGGATGGCCATAATGTCGCCGTTATCGAAGTTGGTCATGTAGGCCACATGGCCGATAGTGGGCATAACATTCAGCTCCGGCACAGCAATGACAGGAGTTTCAGCGTTGTTCATGATCTTCCGGGCTATAGAACCGGACAGAAGGCTTTTCTTTCCCATTCCACCCGATCCCATGACGATCAGGTCGGGATTGACCTGTCCGATCGTCTGCATGATCTGCACCTCCGGATCACCGCTTTCTGTTTTAGTTGACACCTTTATGCCGGCATCGCCTTTCTCACCGGAACCGGTAATCAGTTCGTCCGCCAGTTTCTGAAGCCCTTCCTCTTTTTGCCGGTAAAAATCACGGATAATCTGGTCGGTCAGCATCATGCCCGATTCAAACCCCGTTGAAAAGCCTCCGTTGGAAAAATAGATCTGGTCGAAGAATGAATGGAACAGGATTATTTCCGACCCGGTAACCCGGGCAATATTCCGGGCATACCTTATTGAAGTAGCCGTATGGTTTGAGAAATCGACAGGGACCAATATCTTTTTCATGTGATGAATGTTTCGTGTGATAGATCAAATATAAGAAAAATATCCCATAAATTTGCCGGATGAAGGAATTAAAAAAAATAATTCCAGATTTCCCACCCCATCTCCGCCTGCCGGTTAAGCATCTCCAGGCCGTTCTTTACCATGGCGCCCCGGGTGGCTCCTTTTCTGAGGAATATTGTTTCCTGCGGATTATAAACCAGGTCGTATAAAAGATGATCGCCGGTGATGGCATCGTATGGTATCTCCGGGAAGCGCGCTGTATCGGGGAACATACCAACAGGTGTGGCATTGATGATCACCGGGTGGCTTTGGATCACCTCATAATTTAGCATGGCATACGATAGCTGATTTGGTTGCGGGGACCTGGATACAATGGAATAATCGATCCCCAGCGCTTTGAGAGCGAAAACAACGGCCCGGGATGCACCGCCTGATCCCAGTACCAGCGCCCGTTGGTGATCCCTTTTGAGCATCGGCTGCAAGGTGTCCCTGAACGCCGGCATGTCAGTGTTATAGCCCTCTATGAATACTTTGCCCCCATCCCTGTTGATCTTCAGCACGTTCGCCGCCCCGATCTCAGACGCTACCGGGTCCGGCCGGTTGATATAGCGCAGGACCGACTCCTTGTAAGGTATAGTAACATTAATTCCTCGTAGGGTGGATTCACGCGATATCAGGCCTGGTAATTCAGAAATATCATGAAGCGGGTAGTTTTCATACCGGCAATCTTCCAGATTTTCTTCCCTGAACTTCTTCTCAAAATATGTTTTCGACCTGGAGTGTGAGAGAGGGTTGCCAATGATGCCGTAAGTGCGCATCTCAGCTCTTTTTTTCGGCCGTTCTCTCCACAGCCCAGATACTTAAGATGCCAACCAGGATCAGGCCTATGGCTATAACCGTTTCAAGGGTGAAGGCTTCGGGAATGTACCGTTGGTAATCGATCACCACCGGTTGTCCGTTCTTCAGAATTTCATTACCAGCCGGGTCGAGTAAATGAATCTTGTGTTGCCATGGCCAAAGTATGCTGACGGAACCCAGAATAAATCCGGTAAGTAAGGAAATGGTTTCATCCCTGAATTTTTTGAGGATCCATGACAGCAGGTGTGAAAATGCCAGCAAACCGATCCCGGCGCCGATAAAGAAAGGGATAAGGATCCGTAAATCCCTGTCGTTGATGGCGTCAATAGCCACCAGCTTGTAGTTGCCCATGATGAACAGGACAAATGAACCGGACAGCCCGGGCAGGATCATGCTGCAGACTGCGATGGCGCCACAGAGCATCACGTAAAGCACGCCGTCGTTCCCTGCCGCCGGGTTCAGAAAAGTAACAACCACCGCAATCGCCGCACCGATGATTAACGTGATAATCACCGGTATGTTCCACCGTTCAACCGTTTTTCCGACAAAGTAAACCGATGCCAGCACCAGTCCGAAAAAATAGGCCCAGATGTAAACCGGGTAGTGGGTGAACAGGAAGTCGAACAGCCTTGCGAGGGTGACCACAGCGACAAGCACTCCTGCCAGGACCAGGGTGAGGAACCAGAAATCGGTGTATTGCAGGAATTCCTTGACCTTCCCCTGGAATAATAACCTTAATGCCTTCAGATTGAACGATTTGAGTGAATTGATCAGTCGCTCGAAAATCCCGGTAATGAGTGCGATAGTACCACCGGAGACGCCGGGGATGACATTGGCGGTGCCCATGGCAATCCCTTTCAGCACCAGTCCGATTTGTTCTTTCATCAGATTCTCTTTTGGTATTAAGGTAACGGAATCACTTTTTACTGGTGAAGGTCTGGATCAGTTTCCGGACATCTTCGTTCTGCTCCGATTGCGGGACAAACTCAAACAATTCATGCAGCTTATCATACCCTGTTTCAAGCCCTTTGGACAGCGTCAGCAGGGCTTCTTCCTGCCGGCCCTGTTTCATGAGCATGCCGGCCATCCGGTATAAAAGCGAAGCATTGGAAGCCTGCTGGTAAACGCCCTCTTCGATCACCTCGTATGCCTTGACCAGGTCACCTGTCTCGATATAGAGATCAGACAGGTCGAGCCAGATATCGGGGTGCGTGGGATCGATGGCGCTAACCCGTTCAAAAGCCTGGGTGGCGGATGCCAGGTCGCCCATTTTGTATTTCATATCGCCGTAAATGTACCAGAATTCAGCGTTGTCGGTTTCAATTCCCAGCGCTTTGTCCATGCAAGTGACAGCCATCTCCTGCTGGCCCAGCTCATCGTAGCAAACACCCAGTCCCATCCAGCCATCGGCCATTTCCGGGTCGGCCTTGACAGCCAGATTGTAATATTCTATTGCTTCCTTGAAAAGATCGAGCTTTTCATAACACTCGCCGATGTAGTAATGGGTGATCGGCTGTGGGTCTTCGTATTGAAAGGTCTCCTGGTAGTTTTTGATGGCCAGCCGGAATTCGCCAAGGTTGGCGTAAGCGTTGCCGAGGTTGAAATAGGCCGACGAAAAAGTATCGTCGATAGCGATGGCGAACTCGTAAGCCTGGATGGCGTTCTCGAACAGTTCGAGATTGTTGTATGCCACTCCAAGGTTGAACCAGGCTATCTTATTGTATGGGTGCTTATCGACAAACACATTGAGAAATTCAATGGACCCGTCCAGGTCGTTCATGATCTCGTAACAGAACGAAAGTTCGAACAGGGCGGAATCGTTGTCGGGATATATTTCAAGCAGTTTTTTCAGGAAATGCACCGCCTGCTTGTAATCGCCGGCATTTTCATATTCGTAGGCAATATTGGTGTAAACCTCCTCGAGGTCGCCGGCATACTCAATGGCCTTGTTGTATTCCCGGATCGCTTCCTTGTATTTTTTAAGCCTGCTGTAAATGTTGCCCTTGATCAAATATAGCTCTCCGTTGGCGGGGTCGATCTTCTCGATGTCGCCAAGCAATGACAAAGCCCTGGCCGGATTATTGGCAATGACCAGATATTTGGCTTTCCGGATGAGAAACACCGAAGTGCCGGGATGCTGCGCCTCTGCCATTTCGATGGCTTTCTTCGATTTGCTGATGTTCTGCACGTCGAGGTAATAATCAATGATGTCTTCAAAATCTTCCACATCGAAGAAATAGCTGTTGTTCGACTTCAGCATGTCTTCGAAGCGGTCGACCAGCGCTTTGATATCGGTGTCGTTATATTCGAATGGTGAATCCATGAAATGGTAATCTTCTCAAGATATGACCGGCAAAATTAGTAAAAAAGAGAAGCAGTATGGGATGTTCTTTTTGCATCACTGCTGAAAATAATGAACAAGATGGCGGGAGTCTTTATGTTTGTCTATTTTTGCCAAAAACAATTCCGCATGACGTTAATTAAATCCATTTCAGGGATCAGGGGGATTATCGGCACCGGTCTTACACCGCCGGAAATCATCAGGTACAGCTTGGCTTACGGGGCATTCCAGAAAGTCCGGACAGGCAGAAAACGGATAAAAATTGTTATTGGCCGGGATGCACGCGTTTCGGGAAAGATGATGTTCAATCTGGTCAGCGGCGCCTTGCTGGGGAGCGGAGCCGATGTGATCGACCTGGGCCTGGCTGCCACACCAACAGTGGAGATCGCCGTGCCCGGAATTGGTGCCGACGGGGGGATCATCATCACTGCCAGCCACAACCCGGGACAATGGAACGCACTGAAGCTTCTGAATGAGAAAGGGGAATTTCTTTCTGCGGAAGAAGGGCAGATGATCCTTGACCTGGCTGAAAATAATGATTTTGAATATGTTGAGACTGGCAGCCTGGGCCGCTACAGCCGCGACTATACCTGGCTGGAACAGCATATCCGGAAAATCCTTGAATTGCCCCTGGTCAATACCAGTGCCATTCGCAATGCCCGGTTAAAAGTGGTTTTCGATGCTGTTAATTCCGTAGGAGGAATTGCATTGCCTATGCTGCTGGACGCGCTGGAAGTAAGCCAGGTTATCAAACTCAACGCCAAACCCGACGGGAAATTCACCCATAACCCTGAGCCGCTGCCCGAAAACCTTTCAGAACTGTCACAAGCCGTGGTGAAAAATAAAGCCGATGTTGGCTTTGCCGTCGATCCCGATGTGGATAGGCTCGCTATCGTCATGGAAAACGGTGGGTTTTTTGGTGAAGAATACACCCTGGTGTCAGTGGCCGATTATGTGCTGAAAGAGAAGCCGGGAAACAGCGTTTCAAACCTTTCCTCTTCCAGGGCGCTGAAGGATATCACCGAAAAATATGACGGAATCTATTATACCTCCGCCGTGGGCGAGGTGAATGTGGTGGCTATGATGAAGGCTAAACAGGCTGTGATCGGAGGGGAAGGGAACGGAGGGGTGATCTTTCCCGAGCTGCACTTTGGAAGGGATGCACTGGTTGGCACCGCCCTGTTCCTGTCGCACCTGGCCCTGAGCGGAATGTCGTGCGCCGCTTTACGCAAGACCTACCCGGATTATCATATTTCAAAAAACAAAGTGACCATCAAAACCGGTGTTGACCTTATAGAACTTTTTGACCACATCAAATCAAAATACCAATCTTACCCTTTGAATGAAACCGACGGCTTGCGGATCGACTTTGAAAACGGATGGGTCCATCTGCGCCAGTCGAATACCGAGCCGATCATGCGGATCTATGCCGAATCAACTTCCATGGAAGAGGCTGAAAAGTTTGCAAAGGCCCTTATCGGTGACATTTCAGCATGGACCTGTTAATAAATTTTATGGCCACAGAATTGTAAGGCATTGATTTATCCATATTTTCGAACCAAATCTTGCAATATGCCTGTAAAAACCAGGAGAAAAAAGAGGAAAAAAGTCCGCTACCGCATCATCAAGCTAAAACTGACCACAGGTCAGCATGATTCATTGCTGAACTATTGCCACGCCCGGAAAACCACGCCCAACAAGTTGATCAAGAAGTTGCTCAAACCCAGGCTCCAATATGTGAACGGTGTTCCGGAAGATTTCTATGTGACGGCCAACCAGCTCGAACTGTTTGAGTCGGGCCATTCCTGAGTCGTAGCGGCAAGGTTTGTCAGTTTTGCAGGTTCCCTGTGTCAAACGGGATTCTGTTGAGGATCGAGCGCCCCAGGGTGATCTCATCGGCGTATTCGATGTCATCGCCGATCGGTATCCCCCGGCTAATGGTAGTAAGCAATATCCCAGTATCTTTCAGTTTTTGTGACAGGTAGAAATTGGTCGTATCGCCTTCAATGGTCGTAGGTAAAGCCAGGATGATCTCTTTCAGATCGCCTGTTTCTGCCCTGGAGATGAGGGATGCAATGGTGAGATCTTCCGGCCCGATACCGTCGACAGGTGAAATAATTCCTCCCAGAACGTGATAGGCGCCATGAAACTGGCCGGTATTTTCAATAGCCATGACGTCCCGGATATCCTGCACTACGCATACGGTAGCGTGGTCGCGCTTGGGATTGGCGCAGATCTCGCAGCGTTCCGTGTCGGAAATATTATGGCAAACATGGCAACGCTTAATCTCCTGCTTCATCTTTAAAATTGCCTGGCTGAAGGATTCTACATTGGCCTCCTCCTGCCTGATTAAATGCAAAGCCAGGCGTAAAGCAGTCTTTCTGCCGATACCGGGCAGCCTGGCCAGCTCATTGACCGCGTTTTCGAGTAACTTTGACGAATATACCATCCGCTGTGGATTATGCTAAAAGAAGTATTTTTACGTTTTCAGCAAAAGTAACCAATTGTTTTATTCATGAAGAACCTGATTTTAACCGGATTTATTTGCCTGCTGGCAGGAATGGCCTTTTGCCAGGAAATTACCGAAAGTCATATTAATAAAGTTGATTTACAGGGAAGAAGGCAGGGATTCTGGCGGGTATATGACGGTGACGGCAACCTGAAATTTACAGGGGAATATGTGAATGGCAAACCCACCGGGGAATTTACCTACTATTATTCCAACGGCAAGACAAAGGCCATTGTCAACCAGCTTGATAGCGGCCGGGTTACCTATATGAAAAATTTCCACCCCAACGGCAGGCTGATGGCACAGGGTAAGTATGTCAACCAGCAGAAGGACAGCACCTGGCTATACTATAATGAAGAAGATGGCACCCTTTCGGCCGAGGAACATTACATAAATCATTCAAGGGAAGAAGTCTGGAAGACCTATTACCCCGATGGTCTCGTGGCGGAAGAGATTACCTATGGCAATAATCTTAAGAATGGTCCGTGGGTACAATATTTTACCGATGGGAAGTTAAAAAAGAAGGCCAATTGTGTGGATGACCTGCTGGAAGGATTATATGTGGTGTATCACCTGAAAGGAGGCGTTGAGATTTCGGGTACTTATCTTCACGGGAAGAAGCATGGTCCCTGGGTTTATTTGAGTGACCTGGGAGAGCTCGAAGTGAGGGAAGAATATGTTGAAGGAAAGCTGGTCTCCCGGTTGGATAATACGGAGCAAAAATAAATCCTGTATATTCTATTTTCTATCTACTCAAAAATACATCCAATGCCATCTCAACTTATCCACCCTGTTAAATTCCAGCGCAGGAAACGGTAATTTGATGAACCCGATCATGTTCAATAAAAATCTTACGGTTTCGTTATTGGTTTTTATTTTAGTCGGGTCGATATCAAGGGAGAGGTAATATTGTGAATATCTTTCAAAATAGGGCAATGGCTCTCCCAGATATTCGGTAGGATTGGATGTGGCCCCCAACATCCCATCGGCGCCGTATCCGAAAGAAAAATTCAGCCATTTCGGGAAACGGCTGTTTTTTGGCATAAGCGATGCAAGGTTCAGTGAAAGCCAGTAGGTTTGCCCGTTGTAATCCTTCAATAATTGCTGGATGAAATTCTCTCCCAGCAGATCCGGCCTGTAGCCGGCATATTCTGTGGAGTGTGTTGAGAATTTGATGGTGAGCGGCTGGCGGTCCCAGAGCAATTGCTGCCCGATGAAAAGGCCTGTGCCAAGCACGTTAGCGGCCATATCGCATCCGGAAAAGCCCCATTCTGCCGAGAACCCGTCAAAAATCTCAACGGTGGTAAGGTAAATCAGCCCCCAGGTTCCGCCATACCAGATCGCCTTTTTGTTTTCTACTCCGCTCCAGCGAAGGCTTTCGTAACCGATTCGGCCAACCCAGTAAGACGAGGTGACATGGCCTGCTTTATCCATCAGCATCCATTCGTTACAATCGTTGAAGAAATGAAAAGACGACTGGGGATAACCGGCATACCATAAGTGGTAGAGACCTGCCATGCTGCCGGCATACAATGCCCCGGCAGTTACGGATACCCCGATAAGTCTTGCTCTATAATTTGGTGAATATGCGGTGTGATTGGTATCCGTATTTTGAATTGAATCAGGAGGAATTGACCAGGACAGAGCAGGCCAAAGGATGAACAATAATACACCGGTAATATTTTTTAATCCGTTAGGCATTCCCTTCTATTTGATCTTCCTGGTGTTCAGTGAACGCTGGTAAGCTCTGGCATGCCGGTTATGTTCTGCCAGGGTGCGGGCGAAGACATGGTAACCCGACATATCGTCCCTGGCACAGAAAAACATGTAATCATGTTTGCGGGCATCCAGCGCCGCATCGATGGAAGAGATGGAGGGGATACAGATCGGACCTGGCGGCAAACCTTTGTGTTTGTAAGTATTATAAGGAGAATCTATCACTTTGTGCTTGTTCAACACGCGGGTGATCTCAAAGTCACCCCAGGCGTACACCAGTGTCGGATCGGCCTGCAGGGGCCAGCCTTTGCGCAGCCTGTTCAGGTAAACCCCTGCAATGTCGGGCCTTTCATCTGTTTTTTGAGATTCCTTTTCGACAATGGATGCCAGGACGACGATTTCCGGAATCGTCAGACCAGCATCAGAAGCCTTTTGCCTCCGGTGATCATTCCAGAATTTATTGAACTCACTGTGCATTCTTTGGGTGAAACCATAAGCGTCGGTTGTCCACCAAAACTCATAGGTGTTGGGAATGAAGATAACCGAAACCATCTCTGGCGTTGTTTCGAGTGTACTTAGGAATACCCTGTCGCGCCAGCATTCAATAAGTGAGATTGAGTCTTCGTCGATCTGTATTGAAATCCTGCCGGCCAGTTCCTCCAGCGTTCTGATATTATTGAAGATTACACTGACAGGGGTTTGCGCACCGGAACGAAGCATGTTCACCAGTTCGTTATTGTTCTGGCCGTTCGCAATCACATAATGCCCCGGCTTAACCATATCCGGGTATCCTTTTTTTTCAGCGACCCATTCAAAGGTCCTGCGGTTAATGATCAGCCCCTGGGAATACAATATTTGCCTGACATCATCATAACCCGATCCTTTCGGGATAAATACCGATGCGCTTTGTCCGTCGGGTGCCCATACATTGGGTTTCATCATTGCCTGGAAAAGCAGGAAGGCCACGATGATGGCGCCGAAGATGGCTAAGACTAAAATGCCAAGTATCAGCTTATGATACAATGGTTTACCTGATTTCCCCCGGAGATGCTTTTCGGAAATCGCCATCATTCAGGATTTGTGTGAATGGTTGATCAGCTGGAACATACTTTCATCCTGCCAATTGTTCCTGACGCGGTTCCATTCCTTTTTTGTCCCTACATACTGAAAGCCCTTACTTTCGAATAGCCTGCTGCTTTCGGAATTTTCAGGCGAAATGTTGCAAAAAAGCTGGTGGAGCTGAAGGGTTTCAAAGGCATAACTGATAAGCAGCTCCAGGGCTTCAGAAGCGTATCCCTTTCCCCTGAACTCTTTGAGGATCAGGATGCCAACCCCGGCGCGCTGGTGCGTAGGCTCGAATTCGAACAGGTCGATGGAGCCGATGGTTTGCAGGCCGTTAATGGGTTTCAGCAAGTCGATGATCAGCCTGAGCTGACGGGAAGTGTAGAGATCCTGCCCTGAGCCTATGACATATTGCTCCAGTGCAAAACGCGATAGCGGGACGATGGTTGTTGATAGGTGCCATATCGACCTGTCATTCTCCCAGCGATAAAGGATTTCTACGTCTTCGGGCTCCAGTGCCCGTAATTTTACTTTTGCTCCGTTCATATCAACTGAAATTCTTCATCCTGATTCTTCCAATGTGGATCAGATTTTCACAATGCCTTCAAAAACTTTAACTGCAGGACCTTCGAGCCAAATATCCCTGAAAACGTTTCCTTCAAGCCGGAAGTAAACCCTGAGTTGCCCGCCTTTGGTTGACACAGGGACAAATCCTTCTGTCAATTTTTTCCTCAATGCATAGGCAAGGGCCGAAGCTGTAACGCCTGTTCCGCAGGAGAGCGTTTCATCTTCCACACCTCTTTCATAGGTTCTGACAAAGATTTTGCCCATTTCTTCGCTGACAAAATTAACATTTATGCCTCCCGGCTGAAACCGATCCTGGTTACGGATTGCCCGGCCTTCTTTGACTATATCGGTTTCTTTCCCGGTAAATCTTACCAGTTGCGGGGACCCGGTATCGGCCATAAAATCATCGTCGAAGTGCTGATAATCCTTTACATCTATCATCTTCAGCCGAACCTCGCACACATTACCTTCCCTGCGTGTGACAATCCCGGTATGCTCGCCGTCAATCGCAAGAAAATTAAAGGGGGTATCCCTGGGTGACAAAAGGTCAGCCAGCGCCACAGCGCACCTTCCGCCGTTGCCGCACATGGTACTTTCCCTGCCGTCATTATTAAAATAGGTCATGCCAAAATCATATCCTTTGACGTTCGTTAGGACAATGAGCCCGTCGGCTCCGATCCCGTTGCGGCGGTGGCATAGTTTCCCGATGGTCTTGCCGTCAGGTAATGCAATCCCATTCATCCTGGTATCCAACATGATGAAGTCATTGCCTGTGCCATGGTATTTGTAAAACCTGAGTGTCACCCGAAAATTTTTAAGCTTCCAAAAATACTATAAAAACAGGGATGGAGTCCCTTTCATTTAACATTATTTAACATCGGAAAGGCACACTATTTGAGGTTTATATCCCGTTCTACCGCATTACATCAGTAAACAATTTTCAATCTTATATGTTATGACAGGTATGAAAAGAGCAATTCAATTTCTGACGGTACTTGCATTGACGTTGGTTATTGCCTGGGGTGTGAAAATGGTGTTTTTCACTGAAAAGGATGATGAATCCGAAGCCAGAAGCACATTTCAAGATACAACTCGACCGGGCATAATCCCTGCAACATATTTACCCGTCATGCCCTTCAATGGGCCCGACTTTACCACTGCTGCTGAAAAAACGGTGCATGGGGTTGTTCATATCAGGTCTGAGTTCACACGGAAAACGATCATGTATGATGACTTTTTCGGTCCGTTCAGAGAATTATTCGGACATCCTTACGGAGGTAGCGGAAGCCAGGTATATACCGGGTTTGGCTCAGGAGTGATTATCTCTAACGACGGTTATATTGTAACCAACAACCATGTGGTGGAGAGCGCCAATAACATTGATGTTATCCTGAACGACCGTCGCGAGTTCAAGGCGGTGCTGATCGGCACTGACCCGTCGACTGATTTGGCCCTGGTAAAAATTGAAGCAGAAAATCTTCCTTATCTCACATTTGGTAATTCTGATGAAGTGAAGATTGGGGAGTGGGTGCTGGCTGTCGGAAATCCATTCAACCTCACTTCTACGGTCACAGCCGGAATTGTGAGCGCAAAAGCACGGAACATTAACATCCTTGGATCTCAGGGATCCATCGAGTCCTTTATACAGACGGATGCTGCCGTGAACAGGGGTAACAGCGGGGGAGCACTGGTCAATATGAAAGGTGAACTGGTGGGAATCAATGCCGCCATCGCCAGTAATACAGGTTCTTATACCGGCTATTCATTTGCCATACCAGTTAATATTGTCAGAAAAGTGGCTGACGACCTGTTAAATTACGGTATGGTGCAAAGAGCATATCTTGGTGTGACAATCCGGCAGGTGAATTCTGCGCTGGCCAGGGAAAAAGATCTTAGTGTATTCAATGGCGTTTTTATTGAGACGTTAACCAGTAACGGCGGAGCAAAACAGGCCGGGGTCAAATCCGGGGATGTGATCACCGGGATAAACAATATACCGGTGACAACCACCTCTGAACTGCTGGAGATCATCGGGCAGCAAAACCCGGGTGATATTGTCACTGTGACTGTAAACCGCAATGGAAAGGTCCAGCAAATGGATGTTGAATTAAGAAACCAGGATGGTAACACAGGGCTGGCAAAAAAATCCGACGATTTTTTCATGTCAGACCTGGGTGCAACCCTGGAAGCTGTTCCGCAATCGGAGATGAACAAGCTCAGGTTAACCCATGGGCTTAAAGTGACCGATATTCAGGACGGGATGCTGAAAAAAGGCGGAGTGCAGAATGGATTTATCATCCAGGAAATCAATGGCGTAAAGGTAAGATCAAAAGAAGATGTCAACCAGGCACTCAAAAATGTACGGAGCGGGATCATCCGGATAGAAGGAATATATCCGAATGGAATGCGAATGAATTATGGGTTCATTTTATAACTAATTATTTAAAAAAATTCTAAATAAGTCATAATTTTTCGTATCTTTGCCCGTTTGCTCTTGCAAAAGGCAGATATTCTCCGTATATTTAGGGCTTTTAAAGATTATCTGTTACAATACAATATATTACCATGAGGCAATTAAAGATTTCAAAATCGATAACAAATCGTGAAACCGCTTCCCTGGATAAGTACTTGCAGGATATTGGTAGGGAGGAGCTTATAACGGCTGAGGAAGAGGTTGAACTGGCCAGACGGATCAAATCGGGTGATGATATGGCGCTGGAAAAACTGGTCAAGGCAAACCTCAGGTTTGTGGTTTCGGTTGCCAAACAATATCAAAACCAGGGCCTCAGCTTACCTGACCTGATCAATGAAGGAAACATGGGGCTGATTAAAGCGGCCCAGCGGTTTGATGAAACCCGAGGCTTTAAATTTATCTCTTACGCTGTCTGGTGGATCCGGCAGTCAATCCTGCAGGCCCTGGCCGAGCAGTCAAGGCTTGTCAGGCTGCCGCTCAACCAGGTGGGCTCACTCAATAAGATCAAAAAAGCCACCTCGCGCCTGGAGCAGGAATTCGAGCGTCCGCCGTCGGTCGATGAACTGGCAAAAAAGCTTGATATCCCCGAACATAAGCTCGATAAGGCCATGAAGATCACCACACGGTATGTCTCCATGGATGCCCCCATTGCCGAAGATGAGGATACCAGGTTTCTCGATGTTTTTGTTTCGGAAGATACACCGCGTACCGACAGCAACCTGATGCGCGAATCGCTCAACAAGGAAATTCAGCGTTCCCTGTCAACCCTAACCGAGAAAGAGCGCGACGTGATCAACCTTTACTATGGCATTGGCATGAACCACGGCTTAACCCTGGATGAGATAGGCGCCAAATTCAATCTCACCCGCGAAAGGGTCAGGCAGATAAAAGAAAAGGCCATCCGCAGGCTGAAACATACCTCCCGGAGCAAGCTGCTTAAAGCTTACCTGGGAGAATGAAATACTTCATAGGTTTTTAGAAAAGACCACCTGTCATTTTTGCAAGGTGGTCTTTTTGTTTTTCTATTTTTGTTATTATTGCAAGTGTAAATTATTGAATCAAACAAATATCCAAAAAACATTTGCCATGCCTGACCAACAGCCTTCTTCATTGAATCAAAACCAGCAGGATTACGACTATTCACTGGAAAACTGGAAAAATGATGAGAAATCAGGATTTGAGTTTGTGAATCTTGTCGGACAGCTCTATTATGATAAATCGATTGAGCTGACCATATTCCAGAGCCAGCTCATCGACCGTTCGTCCAGTGTGATCCTGAAAAAGCACTCCCATTCACTGAGCGTGATCAAACAGGCATTACGGATTCAGGATTCGGTGATGCTATCCAGGGAGCTGATGATGATGGATCTTCCGCCTTCAAGGATAGATATTGGCCGGCTGAACAGGGAATGGACACAGGAAAGGGATAAATATCCGGATGCAAGGGCATATCTGGAAGATAAGCTGAAAGACCTTATAGGTAAAAAGGTAAACTATGATAAACCGGTCGATGTGGTGATTTACGGCTTTGGCCGGATCGGAAGGTTGATGACCCGCGAGCTGATCATCCAGGGCAATGGCACCCAACTGAATGTCAAAGCGATTGTAACAAGAGGCAATTCCGCGGAAGAGATCATCAAGCGCGCATCACTATTTAAAAATGACTCCATTCATGGGCCTTTCCGCGGCGTTGTGACAGAAGATGTGGAGAACAAAACATTAACCATCAACGGACATGTAGTGAAAATGATTGCCGCGAATTCCCCGGAAGAAATTGATTATGAGGCTGAAGGGATCCAAGATGCGTTGCTTATCGATAGCACTGGCGTCTGGACAAAACGGGAGGACCTTGGCAGGCATTTAAAAGCGAAAGGCATCAGTAAAGTCCTCCTGACGGCACCGGCCAAAGGCGATGTACCGAATATCGTTTACGGCGTCAATCATGATGACAGCACCATTGATTACAGCTCGGAGAAGATCTATTCCGCTGCATCCTGTACAACAAACGCCATTGTTCCGGTGCTGCACATACTGGAAAACAAGTTGGGTATAGACAAGGGGCATATTGAAACCATCCATGCATACACCAATGACCAGAACCTGACCGATAACTACCACCGCAAACCCCGCCGGGGACGTTCGGCCCCTATCAATATGGTGCTGACATCGACCGGCGCTGCTTCTGCTGCTGCAAAAGCAATCCCCAGTCTTAAAGGGAAGCTGACTGCCAATGCTGTCAGGGTGCCCATCCCCAACGTTTCCCTGGCGATAATTTCACTTACTATTAAGCGTTCAATCTCAGTCGAAGAAGTAATCGAGATTTTGCGGGAAGCGGCGCTGAAAGGAAGGCTCGTCGAACAGATCAGGTTTTCCGCTTCCACAGAAGCCGTCTCTACCGACTTCATTGGAGACAGTTGTGCCGGTATATTCGATGCGCCTGCCACCCTGGTTTCAGCCGATGGAAAATCCATCATTTTGTATGTATGGTATGACAACGAATTCGGTTACACCATCCAGGTGATCAGGCTGGCCAAGCTAATTGCCGGCGTGCAATGGTACACCTACTACTAACAGATGATATTATCTGTATAAAAATCTATTATGCTAAATACCAGGTATATTTTTGTAACAGGTGGAGTGTCTTCTTCGCTGGGTAAAGGGATTATTTCCGCTTCGCTGGCGAAACTGCTCCAGGCCCGTGGTTATTCGGTGACCATTCAAAAACTGGACCCATATATCAACGTGGACCCGGGAACACTTAATCCTTATGAGCACGGGGAATGCTATGTGACAGAGGACGGCGCAGAAACAGACCTCGACCTTGGCCATTATGAGCGTTTTCTCAATGTTCCTACTTCACAGGCAAACAATGTGACAACAGGCAGGATCTACCAGACGGTTATCGAAAAAGAAAGAAGAGGCGATTACCTCGGTGAAACCGTGCAGGTCATTCCGCATATCACCGATGAAATCAAAAGAAATATCCAGCTACTTGGCAATAAATACGATTATGATATTGTCATTACCGAAATAGGCGGAACGGTCGGCGATATAGAATCATTACCCTATATTGAAGCTGTCAGACAATTGAAATGGGAACTGGGACGAAACTGCCTGGTGGTCCACCTTACCCTGGTTCCATACCTCGCGGCTGCAGGGGAATTGAAGACCAAGCCAACCCAGCATTCTGTCAAAACATTGCTCGAATCAGGGGTTCAGCCCGATATTATCGTTTGCCGTACAGAAAAACACCTGAACCAGAACATCCGGAGTAAGATAGCCCTCTTTTGCAACGTGGACCCCACTTCGGTTATCGAATCCATCGACGCGAAAACCATCTATGAAGTGCCTTTGCTGATGCGCGAAGAAAAACTGGATCTGGAAGCGCTTCGGAAACTTAATTTAGAATCTGATATCCAGCCGGATCTGTCGAAATGGGAAGATTTCCTGTATCGCCTGAAAAACCCGTTGGGTGAGGTGAAAATAGGCTTGGTGGGCAAGTATGTCGAGCTGAAGGACGCCTATAAATCGATACAGGAGTCATTTGTACATGCCAGCTCTGCCAACCAGTGCAAGGTACACGTGCAGACAATTCACTCTGAAAGCATCGACGATGATAACGCCGCCGATAAACTGAAAGGACTTGACGGTATTCTGGTCGCTCCCGGATTTGGAAGCAGGGGCATTGAAGGAAAGATCTCGGCTATCCGTTTTGCCAGGGAAAACAAGGTGCCCTTTTTCGGGATATGCCTTGGCTTGCAATGCGCCGTGGTTGAGTTCGCCAGGAATGTGCTGAAACTGGAAAACGCCCACTCAACGGAGATGAACGCGGATACCTCCCAGCCGGTGATCGATATGATGGAAGAGCAGAAAAAGATCGTAGCCAAAGGAGGTACGATGCGCCTGGGGGTGTATACCTGCCGGCTGGAAAAGGGCACAAAAGCAGCTAAAATCTACCAGGTTCCGCTGGTATATGAACGCCACCGGCACCGCTACGAGTTCAATAACCATTACATGAAGGAATTTGAAAATGCCGGCATGGTCACCGCTGGGATCAACCCAAAGCGGAAGCTGGTCGAAATAATGGAAATCAGGGATCACCCCTGGTTCATCGGTGTGCAGTTCCACCCTGAATACAGGAGTACTGTCGATAAACCTCATCCCTTGTTTGTCAGTTTCATTGAAGCTGCCATGAAATTCAGAACCTCCCGGCAAGCTGCAACATCCAAATAGCATTGCCTGCTATGCCTTATTCCTTGCATTTGATATATCTTTGCCGCCGTATTTAGAATATTTGATATACAACCCTGATGGACAATAAACAAACGATAATCGGATTCCTGCTGATCTTTGCCATTCTGATCGGTTACTATTTCATCACGGCTCCTTCGAAAGAAGAGCTTGAGGAGAGGAAGCGCAAGCAGGACTCCATCCTTGTATTGCAGCGCACGCGCGATTCCCTTTACATCGCATCCCAGTCCGAACAGGCAAAACTGGCAGAGGAACGGATACAGTCGGAACCGACAAGGATACCGGCAGGCGAGACCGCATCGCCGGATATGACCCAGTTGCAGGACCGGTTCGGCGCATTTGGAACCTCTGCCATCGGTGAATCCAAAAAATTCTTCATTGAAAACGATTTTTTAAAAATCGGGCTTTCCAGCCATGGCGGCAAGATTACCTATGTAGAAGTGAAGGATTATCTTACCTGGGATGGATTGCCGCTGGTGCTCATCGATTCAGACACCAATTTATTCGGATTTACTTTTTTTGCCAATAACCGGACGATCAACACAGCCGATCTCTACTTTCAACCCGTTTGGTTTGACGGTTTTATGGAAAACAGCGATACCGTCAGGGTTACAGGGGATCAAACGGCCCGGTTTGCGCTGCGTTTATACGCTTCCTATGATACATTACATGCAGGTGACCAGTATATCGAATACCTGTTCACTATCCATGGTGATAATTACATGCTCGGGTTCGATGTCAATTTTGTTAACCTGGAAAAAACGATCGATGCCGTCCGGGGTTATATCGATTTTGAATGGAGCGCGGACCTGCAAAAACAGGAAAAAAGGATCGATCCCTATAACGGTCCTACGATTTATTATAAGGTCAATAAAGATAAAGTTGAATACCTTTCGGAAAGCAAAGATGACGAGGAATCATTGAGGGTGCAATTAAAATGGGTATCCCTGAAACAACAATTCTTCTCTTCTGCTTTAATCGCCAATAATTATTTTGTCGATCCTGTGATGAGGGTCTCGACATCACCAACCCCCCCCAGCGATCGCTATCTGCGTTCGCTTTACTACAAAGTGGGTGTGCCGTTTACCGGGGGCAGGGAAGAAACGATCGGCATGTCGCTCTATTTTGGCCCTAACAAGTACAATATCCTTCGCAAATATGACCTGGACCTGGAAAGGCAGATCCCCCTTGGTTGGAGCTTCTTCCTGATGCATTGGATAAACCGGTTTGCCGTTTTGCCCGTATTTAATTTCCTGGGCAGTTTCGGATGGAATTACGGGATCGTCATTTTGGTGCTTACCATACTGCTTAAAATTGTTCTGTTCCCTGTTGCTTACAAAACCTATCATTCATCGGCCAAGATGCGCCTGCTGAAACCTGAAGTAGATGAGCTGAGCCAGAAATACCCGAAAAAGGAAGACGCCATGAAAAAGCAGCAGGCGGTGATGGCATTGTACAAGAAAGCAGGGGTGAACCCGATGTCGGGCTGTATCCCGGTGCTGTTGCAAATGCCTATACTGATCGCACTGTTCCGGTTTTTCCCCGCTTCGATAGAGTTGAGGCAACAGGCTTTCCTGTGGGCCGATGACCTTTCATCTTACGATTCCGTTTTCAGCCTGCCTTTCAATATTCCGTTTTACGGGGATCATGTGAGCCTATTTACGCTGCTGATGACCATCTCTACTATCTTTTATACCTATCTCAATAATAAAATGATGGTTACCGGGAGCCAGCAAATGCCTGGTATGAAAACGATGATGTACATCATGCCTATCATGTTCCTGGGGATATTCAACAATTATGCCTCCGGACTGAGTTATTACTATTTGCTGGTGAACCTGATCACTTTTGCCCAGATGTATGCATTCAGGTGGGTCATTGATGAAGATAAACTTCACCGGCAGATCCAGGAAAATAAGCTGAAACCGGTTAAAAAATCAGGTTTCCAGAAAAGGCTTGAGGATATGGCAAAAAAGAAAGGTTACAACCCGCCAGCTGCTAAACGCCGGTAAGTTTATCGAAAATGGATGAGGAACTGAAAAAAGCGGTAAAATTTCTAAAAAAGGGAAAGATCATTCTTTACCCGACAGATACCATTTGGGGAATAGGATGTGATGCGACCCTGGCACGCCCGGTGGAAAAGATCTACCGGATCAAGCATCGTTATGAAAGCAAGAGCCTGATTGTTCTTTTAGACCATGTAGACAGGATTTCCGGTTATGTGAAAAAAGTCCCGCCTGTGGCATATGACCTGATCTTAAGCTACCAGGAGCCACTGACGATCATATACCCTCATGCGATAAACCTGGCCAAAAATGTCGTGGCCAAAGATGGGACCATCGCGATCCGAATCGTTAAAGATGATTTTTGCAGGCAAATGATCAGGGGATTCGGTAAACCCATTGTATCCACTTCTGCCAATGTTTCAGGTGAACCGGCGCCCATTTCATTCAGCAGGATATCCGGCGAAATAAAAGAAAAAGTCGACCATATCGTTGATTTCAACCGGGATGTTATCATCAAAACGAAACCTTCCACCATTATCCGTCTTCTGGAAAACGGCGAGTTTGAAATGATCAGAAAGTAAGTCTTTCTGATAATAAGTAATTCACTTATCAATAATCCATATTTAGATTATATCAAAATAATGCTTAAATATGGTTAATTTTGCACAACATTTCAATTCACTGGTTGTTATCTAATTGGTGTAAATTAGACAAATCATGTATCAAAATAAGAGGCTCAGGATTAACAAAGGCGATAAGTTGTATACCATCAAGCAGACAGATAAGGACACCTTGAAAAAATGGTATTCCTTGATGACGCTGGGAAGGCAGATCGACGATAAAGCCCCGAATTACCTGAAACAGGCGCTGGGATGGTCATACCATGCCCCGTATGCCGGACATGACGGCATTCAGCTTGCCATCGGCCAGGTTTTCGACCGTAAAAAGGATCATCTTTTTCCTTACTACAGGGATATGCTCACTACTATTTCAGCTGGGTTGACGGTAGAGGAAATAATATTGAACGGACTGTCGAAGAAGGATGATGTTGCCAGCGGCGGCCGGCATATGTCGAACCATTTTGCCAAACCGGCATGGAACATTCATAACGTTTCTTCAGCCACGGGTAACCACACCCTGCATGCCGTTGGTGTGGCCAGAGCCATGAAATATTACAAATCAGGCGGGGTGGCCATCAGCTCCCAGGGAGAATCCTCGACCTCAGAAGGATATGTTTATGAGGCGATTAACGGTGCCAGCAATGAGCTACTGCCGATTATCTTTGTATTCCAGGATAATGGTTATGGTATTTCGGTGCCTAAAGAGGACCAAACCGCCAATTATTATGCTGCAACCAATTTCGAAGGCTTTAAGAATCTCCGGATCATCTATTGCAACGGCCTCGACGTATTCAGCAGCATGAATGCCATGAATGTTGCCAGGCAGCATGTCCTGGAAACCAGTCAGCCGGTGATCGTGCATGCCCATTGCGTCAGGATGCATTCCCATTCCAATTCGGACCGGCACGAACTTTACCGTGATAATGATGAGATCATCGAAGCCCGGAGCCAGGACCCGCTTGAGAAATTCAGGAAACGATTGATATACTCCGGCATTTTTACCGAACCGGAGCTGGAAGAGCTGGACGCACAAGCCAAACGGACGATTTCAGCCGCGCACAAGAAAGTGATCATGTTACCCGATCCGGATCCCGCTTCCATTCATGATTATGTTTTACCCGAAGCATACCAGCCGGCTAAATACCCCGATGGTATTCACCATTCAGAAGGAGAAAAGAAGAAACTGATCCATGCGTTGAACAAAACCCTGAAGCAGGAATTCAGGCACAATCCGGATACCTTTATCTGGGGGCAGGATTTGGCAAATAAAGAGAAAGGAGGGGTGTTCAATGTTACCAAAGGCATGCAGCAGGAATTTGGCCGGGAAAGGGTTTTCAATGCCCCTATCGCCGAAGATTATATCGTGGGTACTGCCAATGGTATGAGCCGTTTTGACGCTAAGATAAGGATTGTAATAGAGGGCGCTGAATTTGCCGACTACTTCTGGCCGGCAATGGAGCAATTCGTCGAGATGACCCATGATTACTGGCGGACGAATGGCCAGTTTGCGTCCAATGTTACAATCAGGCTCGCCTCAGGCGGGTATATTGGAGGAGGTTTGTATCATTCGCAATCGATCGAGGGGGCACTTTCCACTTTTCCGGGCATCCGAATCGTTTATCCCTCTTTCGCCGATGACGCTGCCGGTTTGCTCAGGACCAGCATTCGCTCCAAAGGTCCCACCGTCTTCATGGAACCCAAAGCGTTGTACAATGATCCGGTTGCCGAAACCGTTATTCCGGATGATTTCGAGGTGCCATTCGGCAAAGCACGCACCAGGAGGGAAGGGACTGATCTCAGCATCATCACCTACGGCAACACAACCCATATGGCACTGCAGGTTGCAGAACAGATCTTCAACGAAAATGGGAAGAGCATCGAGGTGATCGACCTTAGGTCGCTGATACCGCTGGATAAAGAAGCAGTCCTGGCCACGGTGAAAAAGACCGGCAGGGCGCTGGTTTTGCATGAAGATAAGGTTTTTTCAGGATTCGGCGCAGAGATTGCCGCCATGATCGCGGCTGAGGCTTTTGAATTCCTTGATGCCCCGGTGAAAAGGGTCGGTTCTGAATTCACACCGGTAGGATTTCACAGGATACTGGAGAACGCTATTTTACCGAATGCCGAAAAAATATATAACGCTTGTATCGGGTTACTTGAGTTTTGATACTGGCAATTATTCTATATTCACCTGATATATAATTTGAAAATCTGATCAAAATGCTTCACCAGAAAATCTTTCGAAATAGCCGAATCAATGTATTGATCCTTGTATTGCTTTTCATTTTCTCTACTGTTACCGGATCATATGGACAAAGCGTAACCGGCAGGCAGGAAATTCAGAAACTGATCGCAGCCATGCAGATCATCGAACTGGCCTATGTCGATAGCATCAATATGCAGGAAGTTGTCACGGATGCCATTGTGAAATCCCTGAAAAATCTGGATCCTCATTCTTCATATATTTCAAAGGAAGATGTCAGGAAAGCCAATGAACCGTTAGAAGGTAGTTTCGATGGCATCGGCGTGACATTTCAGATTTATCACGATACAATCCTGGTCATTTCCCCGGTTCCGGGAGGCCCGTCGGAAAAGCTGGGTATTCTGTCTGGAGATAAAATCGTTGTGATCAACGGGGAGAATGCAACGGGAAGCGATATCAACAATGAATGGGTGATGGAAAGGTTAAGGGGAAAGAAAGGAACCACGGTTGATGTTTCCATTGCCCGAAGAGGCAGAGCAGATTTGATGAATTTTACAATAGAAAGGGACAAGATACCCCTTAACTCTATCGATGCCAGTTTTATAGCTGCCCCCGAAATAGGTTATATACGTTTGAACCGCTTTTCTAAAACTTCCATCGATGAATTTACCGTAGCCATT
This sequence comes from Bacteroidales bacterium, assembly GCA_019429045.1. Lineage (GTDB taxonomy): Bacteria > Bacteroidota > Bacteroidia > Bacteroidales > JAGOPY01 > JAGOPY01. The sequence continues at coordinate 10,843 of JAHYJL010000002.1, read as the reverse complement.
GAAAACCTGAAAAGCCAGGGTATGTCCAAACTGATCCTGGACCTCAGGGGTAATTCTGGCGGGTTTTTAAACATCGCCGTTGAACTGGCCGATGAATTTATTGATATGGGTAAGCTGATCGTTTATACCGAGGGACTTAACAGTCTGCGACAGAATTATTATGCAACCCCTGCCGGAACATTCAAGAGAGGAAGCCTGGTCGTTATCATCGACGAAGCTTCTGCTTCTGCCAGTGAAATTGTATCGGGGGCTGTGCAGGATCTTGACAGGGGACTGGTGATCGGCCGTAGATCCTTTGGAAAAGGGCTGGTCCAACGTCCTTTCAGCCTGCCCGACGGATCGGTGATCCGGCTTACCACGGCCCGTTATTTCACCCCCTCCGGAAGATCCATTCAAAGACCTTATGAAAACGGATCAGAAGAATATTACCGTGATATGCGGGACAGGTACCGGCGTGGTGAATTCATTTATGCCGACAGCATTGCATTTCCTGATTCTTTGAAATTTTCCACTATCAAAGGCAGAACTGTTTACGGTGGGGGAGGGATCATGCCTGATGTTTTTATCCCGTGGGATTCTACCATGTTTTCAGATTATTACGTCGAAATCCGGAGAAAGGGGCTGATCAACTCCTTTACGCTTGATTATGTTGTGGAGAACAGGACCCGGTTGCATGAAGAGTATCAATCAGTAGATCAGTTCAAAGATGACTTTCAGGCGGAAGGAGAAGTTCTGAGGCGTTTCCTGGCCAGAGTTGAAGAAGAGGGGGTTAAATTTAATAAGGAGGATTGGGAAGTGTCACAATTGCTGATCAAAACGCAGATTAAAGCGCTTATTGCCAGAAATTTATGGGATATCAATGCATATTACCAGATTATGCTGGTCATCGATAATGAATTTAACCAGGCGGTGGAGATGTTGCAGGATGAAGACACTTTTCGAAAATTTAATATCGGTTAAGTTGATCGGATGCTTTGCCGAAATAAATTTATCCTTAAATTTGCCTTTGTTCAAATTGATATGTTGCAATCCAAATCAGACGGAGAATCTTACATTTAAATAGAGGAGGCGAAATGTCCAAACTTTCCACCCTTTTTATGGGTCTTGTGTTGAGAAATCCTATTATTGCAGGGAGTTCAGGCCTTACCAATTCCGTTGATAATATTGTAAAACTTGAAGAAAGCGGTGCCGGCGCGGTAGTATTAAAATCTCTTTTTGAAGAGCAGATCAGCTATGCCATTAACAAGACGATGGGTCATGACGATAATCTGAATGCCTATCCGGAAGCCCTTGATTACATCAGCCATTATACCCGGGAAAACGACCTTGAGAAATACCTGAATCTCATGCGGGATGCGAAAAAGAAAGTGAAGATTCCGGTTATTGCCAGCATTAATTGCGTTTCTTCTTCGGAGTGGGTTACATTTTCAAAAAAAATACAGGATGCCGGCGCTGATGCACTGGAGCTGAATATCTTCGTTCTGCCTTCCGATCCCCGGCGTAAAGCGGAGCAACTTGAGCAGGTCTACTTTGATATCACCCAGGCGGTCATGAAACAGGTGAGCATACCGGTTGCCGCCAAGATCAGCAATTATTTCTCAGGCCTGACGAACATGACATTGCAGCTTTCCTGGACCGGAATTAAAGGATTGGTGCTCTTCAACCGTTTCTTTTCCCCCGATATCGATATCGATAAGTTTGAGGTGACCTCTTCAAATGTTTTCAGCACTCCTGCGGAGATATCCCTGCCGTTGCGATGGGTTGCCATGCTTTCGGATAAGGTGCACTGTGATATTGCTGCATCAACCGGGGTTCACGATGGCACAGGGGCCATCAAACTCATGCTGGCCGGGGCCAAAGCGGTACAGGTGGCCAGTGTGCTGTATAAAAAAGGTTTTGAGCAGATCGGGGTAATGCTGAAGGAAATGGATGAATGGATGGCGAAGCACCAGTTCAATTCCACCAGTGACTTTATCGGCATGCTCAGTTATAAAGAGGCCAGTAATCCTGCAGCCTATGAACGGGTACAATTTATGAAGCATTTTGCCGGAATCGAATGATATCGTCTCCCAGGTCGGACTAAAATAACATATTATGCCACATTATCATAAACTGGGAGATATCCCTCCCAAGCGACATATTCAATTTCGCAAGCCGGACGGAAACCTATATGCCGAGCAGCTTGTGTCAACGGAAGGCTTTTCAGCCGAATATTCCCTGGTGTATCACCATTATCCGCCGACAAGAATCAGGGAAATTGAAGAACCATTTTCAGTTGCACCGGAAATTGCCTTGGAGAAAAATATGCAGCATCGTAGCTTCCAGGGATTTAAGGTCAAACCGGAAGGGGATTATATCAGGAGCCGCAAAGCTGTGCTGGTCAACGACGACGTATATATCCATCTCGCGGCGCCGGAACAGTGGGGAGGGGATCATTTCTTTAAAAATTCAGACGGACATGAAATGGTCTTTGTCCACCAGGGCGAAGGAGTGCTGAAGACCATTTACGGCAATATACCTTTTCGCTATGGCGACCACCTGATCATTCCCCGGGGAGTAATATACAGGCTCGATTTTTCGACAAAGGATAACCGGTTGTTTATTGTTGAATCCTTTGGTCCTTACCGTTTTCCAAAGCGGTACGTCAACGATGCCGGACAACTGCTGGAACATGCGCCTTATTATGAAAGGGATATCCGTAAACCGCAGGAGCTTGAAACCCATGACGAAAAGGGAGATTTTGTGGTCATGGTGAAAAAACAGGACCTGGTGTATCCTTATCATTACGCCTCGCACCCCTTTGATGCGATCGGATGGGATGGATATCATTACCCTTACGCATTATCCATTCATGATTTTGAACCGATTACCGGCCGGATTCACCAGCCTCCTCCCGTGCATCAGACTTTCGATGGGAATAATTTCGTAACCTGTGCTTTTGTGCCCAGGATGTACGATTATCATCCGCTGGCCATTCCCGTTCCCTATAATCATAGTAATGTGGATTCGGATGAAGTGCTGTATTATGTCGATGGCGAATTCATGAGCCGCAAACATGTGGAGCGCGGTCAGATCACCCTGCACCCGATTGGCATTCCGCACGGACCGCATCCCGGAACAGTGGAAAAAAGCCTCGGGCAGAAAGAGACCCGGGAACTCGCTGTCATGGTCGATACCTTCCGGCCGCTGAAAATCACCCGCGCTGCGCTTGAAATAGAAGATCCCGGTTATTTTAAAAGCTGGCTAAATGGATAAATCCCAAATAAACTCAAAACTCAAAACTCAAAACTCAAAACTATAAAGGTATGTTTCACGATTTCCTCCCCATCAATGGCACCGACTACGTAGAGTTTTACGTTGGCAATGCCAAACAGGCAGCTTACTATTACCGGACAGCTTTCGGATTTCAGCCTCTGGCTTACAAGGGACTGGAGACCGGCGACAAGGAAAAAACTTCCTATGTCCTGGTACAGGATAAGATCCGCTTCGTTTTCACCACCGCTCTAATCCCCGATTCTCCTATCGGAGAGCATGTGAAATTGCACGGCGACGGGGTTAAAGTTGTTGCGTTGTGGGTGGATGATGCCACCAGCGCTTTCAATGAAACCGTCAAAAGAGGGGCCAAACCATATCTGCAGCCTGTTGTCGAACAGGATGAGCATGGGCGGGTCGTGAGATCAGGTATTCATACCTACGGCGAAACGGTGCATATCTTTGTCGAGCGCAAGGATTACAAAGGCCCATTCCTCCCCGGGTTTACCAAATGGCAACCGGCCTATAAAACCGAACCCATTGGCATGAAATATGTCGATCATATGGTTGGTAATGTGGGCTGGGGCGAAATGAACCTTTGGGCAAAATTTTATGCCGATGTGATGGGATTCAGGCAGTTGATCTCATTCGACGACAAGGACATCTCTACCGAATATACGGCATTGATGTCGAAAGTAATGGCCAATGGCAACGACCGTATCAAATTTCCTTTGAATGAGCCGGCAGAGGGGAAGAAAAAGTCGCAGATAGAAGAGTATATTGATTATTACCGGGGGCCGGGCGTGCAGCATGTCGCTATGGCCACCGATAATATCATCAATACCGTTGGCGAGCTGCGAAGGCGTGGCGTGGAATTTCTCTATGTTCCAGATTCATATTATGATGATGTGCTCGACAGGGTAGGGGAGATTGACGAAGACTTGCTGCCGCTGAAAGATCTTAATATATTGGTCGACAGGGATGACGAGGGGTATTTGCTGCAGATCTTCACCAAGCCGGTTGAAGACAGGCCCACGGTATTTTATGAGATCATTCAGCGCAAAGGGGCGAAATCATTTGGAAAAGGTAATTTCAAAGCGTTGTTTGAATCGATCGAAAGGGAACAGGAAAAAAGGGGAACGCTTTAAATCTAGAATTTAGAATTTATAATTTTGAATTTAGGATGGGAAATGATTTAAGATATAGCTGGATTCGGGTGCCTGCAGGGAATGATTTTCCGTTGCAGAATATCCCGTTCGGGATCTTTAGTAACAATGAAAACAGCCCAAGGCCGGCTACCCGGATTGGCAACACGGTGGTTGACCTTTCGGTCCTGGCTGATCACGGTTTCTTTGATGACTTGGAGATCAATGATTTATCTGTCTTTTACCAACCTATCCTGAACGATTTCATCGCCCTGGGCAAACCGGTTACAGGTAAAGTCAGGGAGCTGATCATGACGCTTTTTGCTTCGGATAATCCCATGATCAAAGAAAACCTTGCACTGCAAAACCACGCCCTGTATCCTGTGCATGAGGTGAAAATGCAAATGCCCGTTTCGGTAGGCGACTACACAGATTTTTATTCCAGCGAGGAGCATGCCACCAATGTTGGCAGGATGTTCCGCGATCCGGCCAATGCACTGCTGCCGAACTGGAAGCACATACCTGTTGGCTATCACGGCCGTGCCTCATCAATCGTTGTCTCGGGTACTCCCATTCATCGCCCGAAAGGGCAAACCAAAGCCGACGACAAATCTTTTCCCGATTTTGGCCCTACGCAGCAACTGGATTTCGAGTTGGAGATTGGATTTATCGTAGGTGGAAATACCGATCTGGGCACCTCAATCAGTACTTCAAATGCGGAGGATTATATCTTTGGATTAGTGTTATTTAACGACTTGTCAGCCCGGGATATCCAGAAATGGGAATATGTTCCGCTGGGGCCTTTTCTGAGCAAAAACTTCGGCTCGGTGATTTCTCCCTGGATTGTTACCCTGGAAGCGCTGGAACCTTTCCGGGCGAAGGGACCGGTTCAGGATCCGGAAGTGTTGCCTTACCTGAAGTTCGAAGGCGCCAGGAACTATGATATTCAACTGGAGGTGGCGATTGAGCCGCCGGCCGTTAGCCGCTTGCCGGAGCGCGATGAAGTTTCTGGAAAAGACGCTATGTTAGTATGCCGTTCTAATTTCAAATATATGTACTGGAACATGTGCCAGCAACTGGCGCATCATACAGTGAACGGGTGCAACGTCAGGACAGGAGATATATGCGCATCCGGGACGATCAGCGGACCAGATGAAGGATCTTTCGGTTCTATGCTGGAACTTACCTGGAAAGGCACCAGACCCATCCGGATGCCCGATGGCTCAGAGCGGAAATTCCTCCACGACGGCGATACGGTCATAATGCGGGGCCGGGCCGAAAAAAATGGCCTTCGCATCGGCTTCGGCGAAGCAACCACAATAATTTTGCCCCCCAAGGATTAAATCTCAAATTAACTCAACACTCAACACTCAACACTCAAAACTCAAAACTCAAAACTCAAAACTCAAAACTCAAAACTATCCCCCATGCATTCCTTTTCCCCCTCAGATATAACCACTCAGCGCATACACCAGCTCCTCCTCGGGAGTATCGGCCCCCGCCCGATCGCTTTTGCCAGCACGGTGGATGCCGAAGGGAGGCCCAATCTTTCCCCATTCAGTTTCTTTAATGTTTTCGGGGTCAATCCTACAACATTAATATTCTCCCCCTCCCGCCGCGGACGAGACAATACCACTAAGCATACCTATGAAAATGTGAAAGTGGTACCTGAAGTGGTGATCAATGTCGTAACTTACGAAATGGTCAACCAGGCCAGCCTCGCCAGCTCGGAATTTCCCGGTGGGGTTGATGAATTTGAAAAAGCCGGGTTTACGAAACTGGTTTCTGAGAAAGTAAAACCCTTCCGCGTAAAGGAGTCCCCGGTGCAGTTGGAATGCAGGGTCCGCGATGTTATTGAAACAGGCCAGGGTGGCGGTGCAGCCAACCTGGTCATCTGTGAAGTATTGCTAATGCACATCAGTGAGGATGTATTGGCTGAAGACGGCTTGATTGACCAGGAAAAGATCAGGCTCATCGGGAGAATGGGCCGGGACTGGTATTGCAAAGCCTTTGGAGAGGGGATTTTTAAGGTGGAAAAACCTCTGTCATCAATCGGTATCGGTGTTGATGCATTGCCGGAACAAGTCAGATTGAGTAAAATTCTTTCCGGAAATGATCTCGGGCTGCTGGGAAATCTTCCTGTCATGCCTTCCCGGGAAGAGATTGACAACATGGCAAAGCAGGTAAACGTGGCCAGGCTGCTGCAATCAGGCGATAAAGCTCACGCCTTGCAATTGCTGGCTAAAGAGTTAATCAGCAGGGGAGAGGTTTATGAAGCGCTGAAAATCCTACTCATTTAACCCTGAGACTGCAGCATAACCGTTGTCAATCAGTGTCTTTAAACCCGGTTCAGCCGCTTTTTTCTTATCCAGATATTCCCTGACTTCTTTTTGTAATCCTTCATACTGGAATCCTTCGGCTGAAATTTCCAGAATCTCTAAAGGCAAGAGCCATTCTTCCGGGTATTTGCTGCACAATTGAGGCCAGATGTCATGTAATTTCTTCTGACCGGCCCCGTTTTCACGAATTTCCCTGACTGCCTGGTATAGGCTGTGAAGCTGAATGGCATCGGGGGAGTGAATAATTTTGTGGGTTTTTTCTTTCGGAACGGGATATTCCAATTCGAAAGCATATGGATCGGCCGGCCCTGAAAAGGCCGAGACGATCTTTTCACCGACAGCCATATCAAAGTTTCCCCATTCAGGTTTGAAAAGGACCCTGTCCCTGAATGTTACGGTGCAATCTGTAAAAGTCAACAGAATGATACGGCCATTTTTGCGCCAGATCCGTTGCAGGTTTCCTTTGACAATCACACCCGATTCGAAGGTAAGCATCACAGTTTTGCCGGTTTCCAGGCCAAGGTCCATCAGTTCTCCATCGGTCAGCATTTCCAGGGGAGTGGCAACATCTTTTAATTTTCCAACAGGGGAACTGAATCCATGGCTGTGGTAATCCTTGCCGTGGCCTTCCAGTTGAAGGTTTTCAAAGCAGAGCTGGGTTGGCCCTTCGGTTTTGATATAGACGGGCGTTTCCTGGTGGATGATCATTTCCTGGAAAGTGCCTGAAACCTGCAATCCCGAACTATAAACACAGGTCCCGGTATAACCTGATTCGATAGCTTTCATCACTCCGTCCACGCCACCGGTCTGCAATGCCATCGTTTTCTCGAATTCGAGCAGCACATCGGTCAGATGCTGAAAATCGGGCGTCACGAAAAGCTGTGGCTGCCGGGTGGTGATATCGAAATTGTAATCGGCGGCTTTGATCGTGTAGGGTATCTTTTTGACCAGTGGCTGCAGGGAGGAATAACTTTCCCCGATGGATGAAAGAAGGCCTGCGCCATATATTTTAGGGCTTTTCAGATCACCGATCAGGCCGTATTCCACGGTCCACCAGTGAAGGTTCCTGATGCGCGACATCTCGGATGCCGTTTCCTGGATAGCCTCAACTTCAGCGAGCTCCTTTTCTGCGTTCACAATTGCATCAGGTGTAGTATAGGGATTGGCTTTCAGGATTGAAAGGTGGCGGACGGCTTCGTATATCTCAAAATCGCGGGCTGAAGAGAAAGCCTTGGATCCTATTTGTCCGAAAAGTTTCAGGTATTCGGCATATTCAGGGTCGGCTATGATGGGCGCATGGCCTGCCGCCTCGTGAATGATATCGGGTGCAGGTGTGTATTCGATTTGGTCAATCGGGCGGATATCGGCGGCAATGACGAGGACATTGTAAGCCTGGAACTCCATGAATGCCGAAGGGGGAATGAACCCGTCCACAGCCACGGCTGCCCATCCGATCTCCTTCAGGATACGGTTCATTCCGTACATGTGGGGGATACTGTCAATGGAGATTCCTGTCCTTTTTAACCCGCCCATGTATGAACCATGGGCTACCTTGCTCAGATAACGGACATTCTGCCGCATCACGTACCGCCAGACGGCATGATTCTGTGAAGTGTAACTGTTATAAGGCTGGTCGATGACCAGCTGCATCAGGTGCCTGGGGAGTTTCTCCAAAATAAAATTCATCTCCATCATTTTTCAAAATTATCAAAAATGATGGAGATGAATATTTAAAGAACCGTAATTAACGAAAAATTAACGAAAATGCTAAAGTTCCACCTTAACATCGATGGTGATATCGCCGGCAGCGCCGTCATTGATATTTACCACCTTGATCAGGCCATGTTTTCCTGTAACCGTCTTGAAGGCTATCACGTTGCCGACAGCCAGGGAGCCTATGCGTGTCTGATCCGATCCGGTGGCGGCATCGATAATCGAGGCGCCATCATCCAGCGCATCGAATTCAGTCGCTGTAACAGTGGTAGTTTTGAAACGGGTGGCATTTTTGATAGCCCAGTTGGGCAAACCGTTAACACCGGTATAAACCAGATTTGCATTTTCATCATCAGGCGCTCCGATCGTGGCTAAAGCAGATGCGCCCCACCAATAGAGGAAGTCGATAATTGCCTGGTTGGCAAAGGCCTGGGCCATGGTATAGACATTCCCGTTGATGGAAGCAAAAGAACTACCGGTTGGGTTCTGGTATGATCCCAGTATCTTCATGGAGAAATACTCGATGGGAGTGATATCCGGCTCTGTAGTGATGTCAAGGAATTTTGAAGCTTTTTGGCCGGCCTTATCGGTAATTTCAAATGTAATTCTCTCCACACCTACTTGAGAATTGGCCGTAAAGGTCACTTCAAGTGTGAAAGTTGCATCATTATACGCAAAAGTAGTGTCCCAGGCCTGCATATTGAATACACGGCTGATTTTCAGCGACTGAATTTTGGAACCTGAAGCTGTATTGGCTTCAGCCAGAATTTTTACGATGAAAGGTTGATTCACTTTCACAGTAGCGTTACTTGATATAAAGTTAGCTCCTGCCACAAAACTGATGGTGGGAGGCTGATTTAGCGGTTCGTCATCATCGGTGCAGGACGAAAGGAAAAGCACTGAAGAAATCAGTAATGAAAGCGCAAACAAAAGTGTTTTTTTCATGGTTGATAAAATTTTAAATTGATGTTCTTGTTTGAAGATGTAAAGATAAGCAAAAGAAGTTAGAAGACAGAAAACACGAAACACGAAACACGAAACACGAAACACGAAACACGAAACACGAAACACGAAACACGAAACACGAAACACGAAACACGAAACACGAAACAATAAGTGCATTCTCAGTCTTTCGCTTTGTTGCCGAGCATAGGTACGAAACGGAAGGTGTCGTGCGCTGTCCGGACGATTTCTCCTTCCTTGTTCTTATGTAAAGTGACCATCACCTGTAGGTCGGGTGGGCCGACAGGGACGACGAGGATCCCTCCGGGCTTCAGCTGATCAAGCAATGGCTTCGGGATATCAGCAGCGGCAGCTGTGATGATGATCTTATCGAATGGCGCAAATGCCGGAAGCCCTTTGTATCCATCCCCATAAAACATTTTCGGAAAATACCGGATCTGAGGAAGCAAGGCTTTTGTCTTTTCGTACAGGTGTTTCTGCCTTTCGATTGTGTAAACCTTAGCGCCCATCTCCAGCAGCACACACGATTGATAGCCCGATCCGGTGCCGATCTCCAGTATCTTCTCTTCCGGTTTCACCTGTAAAAGTTCTGACTGGTAAGCAACTGTGTAGGGTTGCGAAATAGTCTGCCCCGACCCGATGGGAAATGCCTTGTCCTGGTAGGCAAATTCGAGGAAAGAAGAATCCAGGAATAGATGCCGGGGAACCTTGTTCATGGCCCGTAAAACATTTTCATCCTTAATCCCTTTTTCCCGTAGTGAATCGATGAGCCTCTTCCTCAGTCCTTTGTGCCGGTAGTTGTCCTGTTCCACTTGTTTTTATTTCCAATGATTATCTGTGTGGTTCAAAACAGCGAAAATAGTAAAACAGACTTATAACGGGTGCATTGACGGACAATCTTTTTAACGCCAAAAAGACTACTTTTGCACAAAAATCGACCATATGCTAAAAATTGGGGTTTTAGGCGCCGGACATCTCGGTAAGATCCATCTGAAATGTATTCGTGAAATACCGGATTATGAACTGAAAGGCTTTTATGATGCCGATGAGAAGACGGCCGCAAGGGTGGAGAAAGAGTTTGGGATCCACAGGTTTCCCGGCATCGACGAGCTGATTGATGCCGTTGATGTGGTCGATATTGTAACCCCCACAATTTCGCATTTTGATTGCGCTTCCCGCTCACTGAAAAAAGCCAGGCATGTTTTCATTGAAAAGCCTGTTGTCACAACACCGGAAGAGGCGCGCCAGCTCATGGTCTTTGCCGACGAAGCAGGGGTGAAGGTGCAGGTGGGCCACGTAGAGCGCTTCAATCCCGCTTTCATGGCCGTGCAGCCATATATCACCAATCCGATGTTCATCGAAGCCCATCGCCTGGCACAGTTCAACCCAAGGGGAACTGACGTCCCCGTGGTTCTCGACCTGATGATCCAT
>JAHYJL010000125.1 GCA_019429045.1 Bacteroidales bacterium | reverse complement strand
AACTTGTTTCTTTATTTCCAGGCTGAAAACCCTGGTCTGTTTGATAGACTCTTTTTTGGTGTATTTACTTCTCATATAGCTGACCTTTTTTGGTTAATTTTGGTCAACCAATTTCAGGCACGGACAGACAGGAGACAGAAGTCAGTAAAAAAGAACCAGCAACCAAGAAACAAGAACCAAGAACCAAGAACCAAGAACCAAGAACCAAGAACCAAGAACCAAGAACCAAGAACCAAGAACCAAGAAACAAGAAATAAGAAACAAGAAACAAGAAACAAGAAACAAGAAACAAGAAACAAGAAACAAGAAACAAGAAACAAGAAACAAGAAACAAGAAACAATTACCCGGAACTACACCCTAATCCCCAAATTCCAACGGCCTTATCTTCTTCCTTTTCAACCGGAAGCTGAGGGCGATCAGTACCAGGAAGATAGCGACAAAGGAGGACAACCGACCGATATAGTCACCGTACTGAACATAGAATGTCATCTTATCGTTTGCGTTGATGGTCTGGCGGATCACATCCGGCTCCCAGTAGCGGGTCACATGGAAAGCATCGCCGCGCTGGTCGATAAAGGCGGAGATACCGGTATTGGCGGAGCGGGCAATACTGCGGCGGGTTTCGATAGCCCGCAGCCTCGAGAAGGTGAAATGCTGCCGGTGGCCGGGTGTATCGCCCCACCAGCCGTCGTTGGTAATGACAAAGATCAGGTTGGCTCCCTTTTTAATGTATTCCGTGACGTATTCGCCGAAAACTGATTCATAGCATATCACCGGCGCTATTTTCAGACCGTCATCCGGCCGGGTGAATACTGTTCTTACGGGGTCGGTGCCCAGGCTGCCCACCGTGCCGCCCAGATTGAGGGCCATGCTCTCCAGGGGTTTCATGAGACGGGCAAACGGCATTTTCTCCACGCCGGGGGTTAGTTTTGATTTGTGGTGAAGGGTCATCTCATCGGTGGGGGTCAGGTAAATGGCCGTGTTGTAGGCATCGTAATGCCCTTCGCCATGCCTGTATTTCCGGGCGGTAGGGGAGAGTTTTTCATCCGGTTCGAAATTCCGGAAAGTCGAAGCGCCGATCACATACCCGGTGTGGGGGTTTCTCTTCAGGAAAGCGCTGAGGCTATCCAGGCTGTAGGATTGTTCCAGCCTGTCTTCCCAGATGTTCTCCTGTATCGCCGATTCGGGGCTGACCACAAATTCAACCTTTTCATCCATTTTTGCCAGCGCCAGGTCGAAGTTGATCTTCAGGACCTCTGCCGGCGGCAGGCTGTATTGCTCGTTGTAAGGGTCGATGTTAGGCTGTACGACGATGATGTCGACGTGCCAGGAGGGTTCGTGGTAGCGATGGTAAAGACGGTAGGACATTGAGACTGCAAGAAGAATGGTCAATGCGGCGATGCAGGATGGGAGGAGGATTCTGTAAAGATTTCTTTTATCGATATAATGCTGTATTGATTTGTAAATCAGTATATTAATTAATAGGATTAAAAGTGTGCCGCCGAAGATGCCGGTGTATTCGTACCATTGGATCCACTGATGCCAGTGGGCGAAGCCGTTGCCCAGGCTGAGCCAGGGCCAGGTGCCTTCCCAGTTGTGGTGCCAGTATTCGAACATGACCCAGAAGAAAATGAGCATAAGCTGGCTCGATCTTTTCGTGATCTCCCTCCGGGTGAGGTGGAAGAGGGTGAGGGTGGCTGCCATGAAGAGGCTGTTCAACATCCAGGCCAGGATGGAGCCAAAACTGGTCGAGTTCCAGATCCACCAGGTGGTCAGTACGTTCCAGAGTAAAAATCCGGGGTATATGTAGAAAAAAACGCTGAAGCGGCTGAATCGTTCCCGGTGCCGGAGTATGTAATCCTCAATGAAGAGAAAAGGAATGAAACCGATGAAGAGCAGCGGCGCAAAGCCCCTCTCGGGCCAGGCAGCGCTCAGCAGCAAGCCTCCCAGCAGGGAAGCAAGATATAGTCGGTGTTTTGGAAGTTTAGTCATATATTGTCATTTGCTCACTTCGTTCGCGACGTTTGCTCGCTGCGCGAGCGACATTAGCTTCGCGTCATTAAGTTGACATTCATAGTCATTAATTCTACGCCCTACGCCCTACGCCCTCATTATACGGATATCGGGTGACATGAATCTTCTTCACCTCCTCATAGAGCACCTCCCTGAATTCCTCCACGTTGATCTGCTCCACGGCCGAGATGAACAGGGTCGGGTAGTGCGAATCTGCCATCCAGGTGCGTTTCAGGTCGTCCAGGCTCAGGTTCTGTTTCGTCGGCGGGGTCAGGTCATCGTCATCCTTTTTCGTATAGCGGTATGCATCGATCTTATTGAACAGCAAAACGGTCGGTTTATTGTTGGCGCCGATCTCACCGAGCGTCTGGTTGACCACCCTGATCTGGTCTTCGAATTCGGGGTGGGAGATATCGACGATATGCACCAGCAGGTCGGCCTCCCTGACCTCGTCGAGGGTTGATTTGAACGACTCCACCAAGCTGTGCGGCAGTTTCCGGATGAACCCGACGGTGTCGGTGAGCAGGAAGGGGAGGTTGTCGAAGACAACCTTGCGTACGGTGGTATCGAGCGTAGCAAAGAGCTTGTTTTCGGCAAAGACGTTCGACTTGCTCAGCAGGTTCATGAGCGTTGATTTGCCCACGTTGGTATAGCCGACGAGGGCCACCCGCACCATCCCTTTGCGCCCTTTCCGCTGTGTTGTCTTGATCTTGTCGATCTGCTTCAGTTTCTCTTTGAGCAGCGCGATCCGGTCGCGGACGATCCGGCGGTCGGTTTCGATCTCCCTTTCACCGGGGCCCCTCAGCCCGATTCCTCCCTGCTGCCGCTCGAGGTGCGTCCACATGCGCGTCAGGCGGGGCAGCAAATACTGGTACTGGGCCAGTTCCACCTGCGTGCGTGCGTGGGAGGTGCGCGCCCGGCTGGCAAAGATATCCAGGATCAGGTTGTTCCGGTCGAGGATTTTGATGTCGAGTTCCTTTTCGATATTGCGCGCCTGAGACAGGCTCAGCTCGTCATCGAATACCGCGATATCGATTTCATGCTCTTTGACAAAGGCTTTGATCTCCGCCAGTTTCCCGGCGCCGACAAAGGTCCTGGGGTCGGGCGACTCCACCCGCTGCACGAAGCGTTTCACGGTGACGCCGCCGGCCGTTTCGACCAGGAAAGCCAGTTCGTCGAGGTGCTCATGGGTTTTGTCCATGCCGGTCCGGTTGGTGGACAGGCCGATCAGCACCACGCGTTCGACAAGCGGTTCTATGACGATGCCTTCGGGCATGTAGCGGGATTTGTATGCAAAGATAAGGAATAAGCGGCTTGTCTCAATGTCAGAATTCCTTGAAACCGATGATATGGCGCACGTCGGAGATAGTTTTTGAGGCACTCTCCCTGGCTTTATCCTTGCCGAGTTGGGCCACTTTATGCAGGTAATCGTTATCGGCGGCCAGTTCCAGAATCTTTTCCCGGAAGGGGGTGGTGAACCTGATGATGTCTTCGGCCAGTTGTTTTTTCAGGTCGCCGTAGCGGATCATGCATTGGTTATATTGATCGTCGAAATAGGCGACCGTATCGGGTGTCGAAACAATGTTCATCAGGGTGAACAGGTTCCGGATGGGTTCGGGTTTTTCCTGGTTCATCTGTGTGGGGCCGGCATCGGTCACGGCTCGCATCACCTTCTTGCGGATCTCTGCCGGCGGGTCGGCCAGGTAGATGGCATTGCCCTCGCCCTCCGATTTGCCCATTTTTCCCGATCCGTCCAGCCCGGGTATCTTGATCAGCTTGTCGCCGAAATTGTAAGCTTCGGGTTCGGGGAAGTACTCGCGGTTATACATTCTGTTGAAGCGGCGGGCAAAGGTGCGGGTCATCTCGAGGTGCTGCTCCTGGTCTTTGCCGACGGGCACTTTGGTGGCGCGGTGGATGATGATGTCGGCCGCCATGAGGGTCGGGTAGGTGAGGAGGCCTGCGTTGATATTGTCGGGCTGCTTGCGGATCTTTTCCTTGAAGGAGGTGCAGCGTTCCAGCTCGCCCACGTAGGCGTTCATGTTCAGCAGCAGATACAGTTCGGCCGTTTCGGGCAGGTCGCTCTGGATGTAGAGTGTGGCTTTTTCCGGGTCGAGCCCGCAGGCCAGGTACTCCACCAGCACCTGCTTCACGTTGCCGTGCAGGTCGGTAGGGGTGGGATGCGTCGTTAAAGAATGATAATCGGCAATGAAGAAAAAGCAGCGGTGCTCATTCTGCATCTTGACGAAATTCCTGAGGGCGCCGAAGTAATTGCCCAGGTGAAGGTTGCCGGTCGGCCGTATGCCGCTGAGTACTGTTTCCATGAGCGCAAAAGTAGGGAAATTTTCAGTTCGCAGTTCGCGGTTCGCAGTTCTTTATGACCACCGCATGACCACTGTATGTGCCTCCCTCACCGCACCACCACGAACTTCGCCGAACCGATAAAATGCTTTTTATCCCTCACCACAGCCAGGTAAGTGCCGGGAACTAAGCCGGAAACATCCACTGTCCAGCCCCCATCCCCGGCCCTTCCCCCACCCGGGGGAAGGGAGGCTATGTGGCCGGGGGCTTTTCGCCCGAAAATATCATAAATCTCCAATGAATAAACAAGTCCCTCACTTAAACCTAAAACCTTAACACTCAACACTTCCCGCACGGGGTTCGGCCACACCCTTACCCCAACCTCTTCCCCCTCATACCGTCCTACAGTCCTACCGTCCTCAATCCCCACCCAGCAATTCGGTGTCTCACACCCGACACTGTCCACCTTTAATACCCACATTCTCTGAACGTTGTTGGGCTGCTGTGAAGTATAAGCCTGCCCAATCGCGACGATGCCGTTGTCAGAGGTGATGGACAAATCATATAAATAATTTCGACCGTATTCCGGTTGGTTTGCCGGAAAATAGTAATAGTCGCGGTACCAGAGGCTGTCGCCGTTTGCATCAAATCGAAACAGCCAGCCGGCCGGATTCAAATATGTTGAGTACCGGGCATAACCACATGCAACAAGATCACCATTATCCAATGCAGTAATGTTTGAAATAAGGTTTTTAGGCTTACTGGGGCCATATTTTTTATTCCAGATAATATTCCCTTCCAGGTCTATTTTTACCAGGTTGATGCGGGCATATCCATAATCAGGAGTATACATCGAATCGGCATAAGCGGTGAGCGCCACGATGCAGCTATCGGGTGTATTGCAAAGCATGGCATGGTCATCCTTGAACGGCCCGCCCAGGTTCAACGACCATTCGAAATTCCCCATACTGTCGGTTTTAATGACAAAAGGATCCTGGGTAGAAGGCTGTTGGCCTGGAACATACGATAGCCCACCCAATGCAAAACCGTTATCGGGAGTCTGGATTATACTGGTCGGCCGATCAAGATTGGATACGTCATATTGTTTGCGCCAGATTTCATTGGCCAGTGAATCTGTTTTTATCAGGACAATATCTGCCAAATGCTCTCCAACAGTTAATTGTCCCAGTAACGCAAACCCACCGCAAATGGAAACAGCGCATGTCCTGCCGATCAGGGTATTACCGGTCTCGCTTATGAAAGTACGGGTAAAGACAGTGTCGCCTTCAGCATCGAACAGGTAAAAAGCGCCCGTTGATTTTCCAATGGATAAATTCCTCCGGGAACCAAACAAGGCATAATTGTAATCACCAGCCTGTTTTAAAGAGCCATCCCATCCCGGATACCAGTCATATCCATGCATGCCGAAATTCTTCCAGAAAACCATTTCGCCCTCATGATTCAAAAAAAAGGTGCAGGTATTGTAAAAATAACCTGAAACGCTGTCGCTTGAAATGGCGCATCCGAAATACCCGTCATCCGTACCAATGACACTGAGTCCACCGGCCCAGGTGCTGTTGGGGTTATATAGTTCGTTGAAATACCAGGGCTGACCGGACGCAGCCCTGGTAATAAGTATTATAAAGAAACACAAAATGATTGACCGTATGGCGCTCATAGCGTTAACAATGTTATGCTCACCTGGCAATAATGATCTTGCCTGATTGAGTATTTTGGTTATAAGTGATAAAATCATAGAAAAAAGCCTCAATCTCAAAATAATGCACCGTGTAATTGAACAATGAACAATGCAAAATGAAATGTTCAATGCTCAATGCTCGATGTTCGATGTTCAATGATTCATTTAAGCCTCTCCTCATAAACATACTCCGCATCCAGGCTGATCATCTCCTCCAGAGAGATGTTTTTTTCTTCCGCTTTCCGGCGGACGTGCTCCAGCCAGGTGGGATCGCTGCGGATGGCGTAGCTGGTCCGGGCGATTTCCTCTTCCCGGTATATCCTGGCGGCGGCAATATCCATGAACACCCCGGGGTCAAACCGGTATTGCGCGGCTTCCAGCAGGATGGAGTCCCCTGCTGAAATACGCTCTTTCAACTCTTCGATGTCCCGGTTCATTTCGTACAGCACCGGGTATTCCTGCTCGAAGATATACAGGGCATCTTTCAGGAGCGTTTCTTCCACCGCGACGCCCTGACCGGCTGCTTTTTCCCGGATGTGTTTCATCCAGCCGGGATCCTGTGAAATGATGCGCTTGAAATGCTCCGGACCAAACCTGATCATAAATTCAGTCCGGTTATTGTTGTAGATCATGTACCGGCCTTCCATTTGCAGTGCTGCTTCCAGGGAAATCCCCTTGTGTTGGGCCTTTTCGATAATACCATCAAACAATTCGTCATTCCGCATGATGGCGTTGATGTTATCGTAAACAGGGTCCTTCAGCCAATCCGGGGTGTATAGCGCGTACAGCCGGTCGATGAAGGTCCAGTCGAACCTGTACAGAAAGCGTTCGGTGACCATCAGGAAGATGATATCCTGCTTTTCGGTTTCCTCCTGCAGGTCTATATCTGCGGTATAAACGGGGCGATAGTAGAAATCGGGATAGACCAGGGAGTTGAAATACCAGTAGGTTTCGTTGGCAAACAGGTAAGCCGGCAGGCGGGTGTTGAAAATATTCCAGTAGTAGCTGTCGGCGACGGGCAGCACCATGGGTCTGTCGCCACCGGATAAGGTATCGAAAACAAAAACGGGATAGGCCAGCTTTTCCCCTTTCAGGGGACAGAGCAGGTTCATGGTTTTCAGCACATCGTCGTCAGAGTCCCAGGGTTGGGATGATATGACCAGCGAATCGGAGCGGTATTTGGGCATGGTGATATTCCTCCTGTTTTCGATGAATGGAACCAGCGAATCGGCGGCGAATTTGCTGCCATAAACGCTCCAGTGCGTCCCGTGGCGGGGGAACAAAGGAAATTTCGAATCCGGTTTCAGTTGCATGAAATAGGCCTGCAGGTCGATGAAATCGACACCAATGTCGCGGGCTTTCCGGATAAAGATTTCATAGGTCGAAGGGCCCGATTTTTGCCGGGCAAACCGGTCGGGGATGAACTCCGGGTAGTAAGAGGCTTTCCCCGGTTCAAAAACCACCACCAGGTCGATCCCCTTTTCGCGCTTGAGATATTCCTGCACATAGCGGGTGCGGTTCAGCTTCCGGTTAACAAAAGCATCACCGGGATAGTCGATGGCCAGCCACGCCCGGATGTAATCGTATTCATACAACTGGCCGCTCTTCCCGACAATGGCCCCTTCGGCGTTGGCTTTGCGGAACAGGCTGAAATCGAGCTGGTTCTGCAGCCTGACCATGAAATTCCGGAACCCCAGGTGGTCTTTCAGGTAGTTTTCCACCTGTTCCTGGTAAGCGCCTGAATTCCAGTTATTGCGGTTGAAATCAGCCCTGCCGGCCGGCACGAAGGCCCCGAACAACGGTTTTTCTTTCACGAAACGAAATCTCATCTGCAACAGCGGCAGCGAGATCATGACAAGGATCAGCATAAATATCGTATGTTGTACTATCTTCCTCATCATCAGAACCTGAAATAGATAAAGGGATTAAACCCGGTGGATACCACTGAAGCAAGGCACAGGATGAAGAAAATGACGGCGAAGCCTATCCTGGTTGTCAGCCCCCTCCCCATGTAAAATATACGGTCCTGCCACCTTTCCACGCCCTTAACAGCCGCCATAAACGAGAAAACCACTGCCAGCGCAAGAATGATGACAAACTTCTGATCGACAAACACCTGCTGTCCCTGCCCGGTGAAGCTGAACATGGCTTTCAGGTAGCTGCCGGCATGGCTGAGCGTATCGGCCCGGAAGAAGACCCAGCCGATGAGGGTGATAAAAAAAGTGAATGCCATGGCGGGTATTTTACCGGTCTTCTCCAATACTTTCAAGAGGAAGAGCCGGTCGAGGATGAGAAAAAGGCCATGGAAAGCGCCCCAGACAACGAAGTTCCAGGCGGCGCCGTGCCACAGCCCGGAGATCAGGAAGACCAGCCAAAGGTTGACGTACAGCCGGAAGGGCCTGACTTTATTGCCGCCGAGTGGGATGTACAGGTAAACGCGCATGAAACGG
>JAHYJL010000124.1 GCA_019429045.1 Bacteroidales bacterium | reverse complement strand
TGAAGGCCAGAAAAGAGGAAAGTGCCATCGGTAGATGAATAAGTCAAATGTGCGCCGGAAGATCCCAGCGACCGGAGGATGACGGGAATGTTGGCCGCACTCATGGCGTCACCCTGGTTTTCGATCTTCCCACTGATGCTGCCAGGCCCCGGAGATCCGCTGATCACCGGTACCAGGTTGATATGGGCCTGCTCTGTTCCTGCAGTAAGATGAATGATCGTCGCATCTTCCCAGTGCAGCACATCACCGTAATAAGTGGGCAGATAACTGCCATAATAAACCGAGTTGGGACTGGGTTCCGATTTGATGATGTAGTGAGCAACGGATAGACCGCTGAATTCATACCACCCCTGCCCGCCGACCATCCCGGCGTAAACATCGACCACGGTCCCATCCAGCATCTTATAACAATAAGCAAATCCCGATTCTATATGGTTTTCATCTGCAAAAACCTGGCCGGCAATTAAATAGAATCCGGATAATTGAACATCCAGAATGGAATAACCCGGCATGGCAGCCGTATCTTCAATGATCAGCGTATGGTACCCGTTACGGATAAATTTGACCGTATAATTGCCATGTTCCAGCGGCAGCTCATAATAGCCATTTGCATTTGTATAAGTTTGACCAACGGAGGTTTTAACCTGAACCTCCGCGATGGCAAATCCTGTCGCGGCGTCGGTCACATACCCCTTGAAACCGGCCTGGTAAGGGTTTACTACGTGCATGACATTGTGCAGAAAGATCTCCGGGTATTCCGGATGACTGGTCAGGCACTTCACATCCTGTTCATAGGAACCTGGTTGAAAACCGGCAGCGCTGTATGTAACATAAATGGTTTCCTGACCACCGGTAGGAATCAATCCTGAAGCGGGATTGACCGCAGTGACAAAGTTCCGGTTCAGGTCAAACCGGAGAGCCAGTTCTGAATGGAGGTAGGGAGCATTGTACACCACCTGGAGGCCAATTTCCTTATCATGGGATTGCAAGCCAACGGTGGCGCTTTCCACGTCAAATCCTTCCCTGATCTGTTTGTACCGGATCAGGATTGTGCCATCTTGTTTCATTATCACCTGTGCAGTGATCCATTCCTCCGTTCCGGGATAATGCACGATCTTATCAAACTGCACAATCATCTGATGTTCAATTTTTTTATAATATACCCTTGATAAAACAGAGTCCATTGTCAGGTCATCCCAAAACCAGGCAATGAAATCCACGTTGTTATTATTGGTCGGTATCGGATGATTGGCATAAGTGACCTGATGACTGTTAAAACTGATGCAGCCATTTGAATTGATCCAGAATTTGATCTTGTTTTGCCCGTAAAACGGAAAATCGAAACCGATTAAAAAAGGCCCCACAACATTATCATCCATCAACCCTTCTACCAGCGTTCCCGTTTCGGATATTTCGGTCCAGGCCCAATCGAGCCCGTTCGGATCATCGCTGTCGATCCAGGTGTAGCCAAATTCGTCGGGCCCTCCTGATCCTTTGGAGGAGAATTCTGGAAAATCGAATTCCAGCGGATTTGATCCATAATTATGCAGCACGGTTGTGAGAACCGCGCTGTCGCCCATGTTCAACGTGGCTTCCAAAGCCGGTGGGTTGAAAAACTGCACCTGGGAATGAACGCTAAATAACGTTAAGGCAAGGGTCAGCAACAGGTAAATTCTTTTCATGGCAGAAAGTTTTATTCATTGAATTGTTTATCAAAGGTCGTTATATTTACCGTTCTCAAACCAAAAAAGGATGAAAACAATTCTGATTCTGATTTCATTTCTCATCCCCGTTGTTTCCTTTTCCCAGTCCTCACAGGATGTGACCAAAGAAAAAACAAGCTACCCCTTTGCCCGGATTTTCATGGGGTTCCGATATGGGTTCAAGGATACCTATAAGCCTCAGGCCGCTTTTGAGTTCAACCAGGGGATCATCGGCTATTTTCACCAGATTGCCCCCAACGTGTCCGGTAAGATCATGTTCGACGTGACCCGGACAACCAATTTTGACAATGTAAAGGACACTGCTTACCAATCGCTGGTAACGACCTATTTCGAAGGGAGCAAATACACCGCTTATCTCAAAATGGCGGAAATAAAGTGGGATATCAATGATCATCTCTCCCTGCGCGCCGGCCAGTTGCTGAATACGCAGTACCTGACCTTCCAGGATCCTTTCTGGGGCTACCGGTATGTCGATGTGACTTTCCAGGAGCGCTTCCGCCTGGGGATGCCGGCCGATTTCGGGGTTCAACTGGACGTGAAAGCAGGGGAGAAATTCCTGAACCAGTTCTCGGTGGTCAACGGCGAAGGGCCTTTCCGGTACCAGGATATCAACGGTAAATTCATCTTCTCCAATAACATACAATACAGCCCGGTAAAAGGCCTTACCCTGAAATTATACGGCGATTACGGCCCGGCCATCGACACCGGGGCGGCTTATGGCGACAAATGGGTCGTTTCATTTTTTGCCGGTTATAAAGCCGACCGGTTCAGGTTCGGCGGGGAGTATGACTATGTGAACAATCAGAAATGGGAAAACGGTTACGATCAGAGCGGTTTTTCGGTTTTCGGCGGATGGAATTTCTATGGAAAATTCGACCTGCTGGCCCGGTGGGACCACCTGGAGGTCAAAACGCCGAATGAGAAAAAGGATATGAATTATTACATCATCGGGGTCCAGTATGAACCGGTTACCATGTTCACTACTGCTGTCAACTTCCGGTATCTTTCAGAAGGAGAATTGCCGTTTGTATTCGCAAGTTTCGGGCTGAAGTTCTGAAATGTAATATGTGATATGTAGTATTTGATATGTGCTAAGTGTTTTATTTACAATGACTTAATAATTACCACATAATAAATACAACATACAACATTTAATCATTATCTTCTCAAACCTAATATACTAACAACCGGTGGAACCATCAGCGAAACTCCCATTCCGATCGTTCCGGCTTCGGGTGAGGAATAACCGGCGAGCGACATTCCGATCACCGTTCCAAGCCCCAGGAACATGGAGGCAAAAGCCGCCGGTTTTGTCGTCTTCTTCCAGAACAATCCCCAGATGAAAGGTCCGAGAAACACCGCTCCGATGGCTCCCCATGAGATGGCCAGGATCGCTACGATGGTGCCCGGTTTAATGATGGCAATAACCACCGAGAGCAATACGAAGAACAGGCTCGAAAACCGCATCAGCAGCGTGAGTTTCTTGTCGGTGATGTTTTTATTGATAAACCCGGCATAGAAGTCTTTTGTAAAAGATGAGCTTGATATGAGCACGAGGGCTGCCAGGGTTGACATGGAGGCAGACAGGATCAGTAACAGGATGATGATGGAGAGCGATTCCGGGACAACCTTGGTGAGGAGTTCGGGCATCAGCGCGTCCACGTTGGGTTTGCCACCTTCGAAGAAAGCAGCAGGCGCGGACTGCGGATCGAGGAAAACACGCGTGGATGAACACTGCGGCGGAATAGGGAACCAGGAAAACGAAGATGGCAATGGAGGCAATCAGCTTTAACGCGGGGCTCTGGTAGCGCTTTTCCAGGAATTCGCTCAGGGTTGTGACACCCATCTCGACCGACATCTTCTTCACCTTCCACCCGAGCAGCGCCCACACAGCCAATACCCCTACCAGCGCGTTGAAAACGCCGATCCATATCCCGGAATAACCGAACCCCCAGCCCACCTTCCCGGCAAAACCAATGAAAACGACGGCGGAAAAATACGCCGTGCCATAGGAAAAAGCGGTCATCCAGGCGCCGACTTTGCCACCGCCCAGGAAAAAATCGGAGAACGAACGGGTCTTTTTCAGGCCGATGATCCCAATCACCACTATCAACAGGGCATAGAGCGACAGAACGATAATCTTAATAAGCATAAATATATTGCGTTTAAGTCTATGTCACCGGTTATTACCAATGGTAATGGTAATACCGTTGGGGACGTTCAGGTTCGAGCCCGGTTCCAGTTCCAGCAGATCGATTACAGGGTTACTGCCGCCAAAAACGGCGGGATAGTGATCTCCCATCAGGATCTCGGGAATGATCACGTGAGAATCAGGGCCCGGGACCGTCCCGTCGCTCCAGTTCGCAGGATTGTTCCACTCATTGGTATGGCCCAGCCAGTATGTATACGTTGGAATACTGTAATCCAGCGCAACCTGTCTGTATCCGGCCGGATGGGTCACTGACGGAACCTGGGAACCGGTAACGCCTGCAAATATCACTTCGGAACAGCCGGCGTCAAGATGGTTGCCCGGAATGGCAGCGGGATCGATGTCATAAGCCAGCCAGAAATGATTGAACCCTCCGGTAAGAGTCTGGGTTCCGGTAATGGTAACCGCTCCGGCAGAAACGGCCCCGGTCCCGAAAAGGGTATTGGCGCTGAAGGCGGCATTGTTCCCGGTGTAATACACCCTCAGAGAGGTAACATCCGAAAGATTAGTCGTCCCGTTCATGTTGAATGTCAGTGAAAGGAGATCGAAAGGGTTCTGCGATCCCGACATGATCACTTTCACGCCCAGGACTTCAACATTCTGCTCACCCGGGGCCACCTCATCCAGGTTCCCGTGAAAAGCCGTACTGGAAACATATACCATTTCCAGATCCGTAATAAAGACCGTATCGATCACCGGCAGGCAGTTGAAGGCAGTCACGGTGACTATCAGCGTGTCTTCCGTGTTGACCTGGCCAAAGAAAACATTGGCGCTGCCGCTGCTGACGATGCCTGATCCCAGGAGCTGGTAGTTTTTTGAAACGGCTACCCGCGCGCCTTCCTGGTCACAATAGACCGTGATCTGATCAGATCCAACCGGTAGGTCACCGGGGAAGGTGACCGTCATGGCGGCCGGGGTGGCCGTGCGCACCATCAGCGAAGGATCGCCGAAGATCGTCCAGGTATCGGTCATTTCATACCCGCCGGCTCCGTAGGTATAGGTGTAATTCATGTACTTGGTCCGGATGTTGCGCTGGTGCTCCCAATCATATTCTCCGTCATCACCGGTTCCTTCGGCAGAAGCGATGCACATGGCCCGCTGATAATATCCCGGTGCGGCGTCAGGCATTTTCTCGTAATTGAGCGTGCGGAGAACCTGGGTCTGCACATGAGAAGTGTTTTCAGCGGAAAAACGTCCCACGAAAATATCAGGGTAATGATCGCTCCCCACGATATAACCGTAATCATTGTCGGATGCACCCCCCGATAAGGTAGAGGAGGTCAGCGTCATCCAGGCTCTGTTTGTTCCGTTATGACCTGTTAACGGATTAACAATGATCAAAAACAGGAGAAGAATAAAGAAATGCAGGGGGGAGGTATGATTCGGGCCGGTTGTCCGAGGCATATTTCGTAGGATTAATTTAATGGCATAAAGATACGGAAAATCGTAAACCGCTTATGCTATAATTCAAACCCCGGGATGGCGGAAGTAATGGTGGTTGGTATCATCATTTTAAACAGCTGATATAAAGCTCTTTAAAAAATAGTTGAAAAATATTTCATTTTGACCGGGTATATTTTCAAAAAAACCGGATTAATAGATGGTTGGGTTTATGGGCCTCTTTTTCCATGACAGGCCGCGGGGCGTTTGAAAACCTGGCACGTTTAGCTCCGCGGCCATTTTTTTGTATCTTTGTGTTTCTCCGTGAAACCTACACAGGATTACCTTACACGGAGTTAAACTGAGGAGGCACGGAGTAACTCGGAGGTTAATGATCACATGATGCAAAATATGAGATTATTTCTAAGTCTTTTGATAATAGTCCTTGTTATTTGTCAGCTTGATACATTCGCGCAGGAAATTCGAGATCAAAGCGGCATCAAGCTGGGAAAGATCGAATCGGACGGCACCGTCAGGGATAAGTCGGGTAAAAAACTCGGCACCGCTAAAGGCATCGACCCCAAACAAGCCGCCTACCTCTACTTCTTCCGATAAATAATATTTCTCAAAATTACCATTAGCTGACCGCTGACCGCCGACCGCTGACCGCCGACCGCTCACTCCTCCTTCATCTCCTTCAGTATTTCATTCACATCCTTCTCGGTAGTGGTTAGCTTACTTTTGCAGATACGGATCAGCTCTGTGGCCCGCTTAACTTTTTCCGAAAGGATATCGACGCTGATCTCTCCCTGTTCGATCTCACTGACAATTTGTTCCAGCTCTTTAATGGCTTCGGTATAGCCAGGTTTCTTCTCCATTTTATTCAGATATTGATTTGATTTTACTGGTTAAGCGCCCCGCATGCAACTGCGTGGTGATCTCATCATCCTCCTTCACCGCGGCCTGATCCCGAAGCGGTTTCCCGTTAAAATAAGTGATGCTGTATCCCCTTTGCAGGACATTGGCCGGGTCGAGCGCCCGTAGCTGGCTTTCCAGCAAAGCAATGTCCGAAAACCGGCCGGTCAGCCACTGCTTCACATGGAACTTCAATCCCGACTGCAATTCTCCCATTTTTACCCGCTCTCCGTGAAGCGAATCTTTCGTTATAGCCAGTAAGTCACGGGAAAGCGTATCCAGCATTGCTTTCTCTCCTTGCAGGAATTGCCTGGTCCCGCTGAAATGCCGTTGCACCAGCTCCGCAAACCTGCGTTGTTCAAATTCCAGCAACTGCTGACTGTAATCCAGGATTTTCCCTTTGTATTCTTCCACCAGTGCAGAGAAATTGTGAAAATGCTGCACCAGGAAATAGGCCACATCGGTGGGGGTGATCTTGTTCTGACCCGCCACCATTTCCACCACCGTTTCATTGGTGGAATGGCCGATACCGGTCAGCACCGGCAGGGGGAACTTTGCCACTTCCGCAGCCAGCTCATAATGGTCATAGCAATTCAGCCCGACATCGCCGCCGCCGCCCCGGATGATGGCCACCACATCGAAATGATCTTTCAGTGCTTTGATCCGCCGAAGTTGCCCCGCGATGGATTCAACGGCTTTATCCCCTTGCAGCAAAGCCGGAAAAAGGGCGCAGGAGAAGGCATAGCCCCAGGTGTTGTTCCCGAGAACGCTCATGAAGTCGGAGTACCCCTTGCTGGTTTTCACCGAGATTATCGCCACCCGCTGCGGAAGCAATGGCATGGGCAGCGCCCGGTTGAGGTCGAACAAACACTCTTTTTTCAGCTTGTTGATCGTCTCCAGCTTTTCCCGCGCCATTTCACCGAGCGTGTAGGCAGGATCGATATCGCTGATCTGCAGGGACAGGCCATAGACCGGGTGATATTTCACCATCGCCCGGAAGAGGATATGGATCCCTTCTTTCAGCGGCTCACTGGTGATTTGCATGAACTGCCGGTTGATCCGCAGGAAATCGTTAGCCCAGATCGTCCCGCGGATCTCAGCTTTCACCACGCCCTTTTCTTTCTCCACTAAAGCGGGATAGCAATGCCCGCTTTCGGGGTAATGGTTCAGTTTGGCCAGTTCGGCCTTGACCCACACCGCGGCAGGGAAATTGTCGCTGAACACCCGGGCAATGCCGGCTGTCAGCTCATAGAGAGTAAGGACGCGGTTCGTTGACGGATTCACTGGGGTCATCCCGTAAAAATACGATAACCGGTCCAATGGTCTGAGATTGTTAATAAATTCCCGTCAGAAATAACCTTTGAAAAACGACACCCCGATGATGGCAAAAAAGATAATGGACAGCAAAATCCCAATAGCCACCCAGATCAGTGACGCTTTGGCCCAGTTGGCCTTATTGGGGTTCACGCTGCCGCTGAAGGCCCATACAAAAAGCATGATCAGCCCTATCAGCGGAATAGCGGTAATCAGCAAGGTGATAAACCAGTCGCCCGTGGTTAAAATTGGTCTGTTTTGATCTTCCATGGTTTTAATTTTTTGGTGAATACAAAAGGCTTATTGGATGATTATCTGTTTGGAAAATGTAAATATACGGAAAAATGAAATTCATCCCATATTCGTTTAATCCGGAATTTTTGAAAATATACCCGGTAGGAAACAGCGTTTTTTGTATATTTGATTGAAATAGCTGAATTTGACAAAGCATATCCTCATATTATTCCAGGCGGTATTATTGTTAATAAAGTTTTCCTCCGCGCCGGCCCAGGGCACCTGGAGCAAAATCGATGTGCCGACGGACGATTTCCTGCGGGCGGTCTATTTTACCGACAGCCTTTACGGCTGGGCTGTGGGTAACCTGGGGACGATCATCCACACGTCGGACGGGGGTGATACGTGGGTTTTACAGGACAGCCAGACCGGCCACGAGATCACCGATGTCTTTTTCCTCAACCGAAGCCTGGGCTGGGCGTCGTCGCTGAATTATATGGTGAGTCCGTATGGCACGGTGCTGCTGAAAACGGAGAACGGCGGCGAGGACTGGGTCAGCATCCCATATCCGGAAGAGAACATCTTCATCAACTGCATCATGTTCCGCGATTCGCTGAACGGCTGGATGGGCGGCAGTCCGCATGCCATTCTGCGCACCGCCGACGGTGGGGAAAGCTGGCATCAGGCAACGGTCGACACCTCGATCCTGGCTTTTTTCCCGGTGCTGAACATCCGGTTTTACGATGACAGTTACGGCTATGCC
>JAHYJL010000123.1 GCA_019429045.1 Bacteroidales bacterium | reverse complement strand
CTCTATTCGGCTTTAGTCGTTGGAGCACCACTCTATTCGGCTTTAGTCGTTGGAGCACCACTCTATTCGGCTTTAGTCGTTGGAGCACCACTCTATTCGGCTTTAGTCGTTGGAGCACCACTCTATTTGATTTTAGCCGTTGGAGCACTACCCAAATCCAGGCATTAAAGAGGTTGTATCAAAAGTTCTTTAACCACAGAGATCGCAGAGAAGGCACAGAAAACACAGAGTGTTTAGTGATTGATAATCAATCCTCTGTGTTCTCTGCGCATACTCCGTTACCTCTGTGGTTAATAAAGAATTTGACTTTTGATACAACCTCTTGCATAGACTTTTGATACAACCTCTATTGGCAGGTACTAATAATCGTTGTTAAATAATTAATCTGAAATCATTGCGTTATGCTCCCATGAACTTTCTGGGGCACCTATTCCTGTCAGGAAAGAATGAAGACATTATTGTAGGCAATTTCATTGCCGATGCCGTGAAAGGCAATGCACTCAATCAATATCCGGATGGGATAGCCAGAGGCATCAGGTTGCACCGGGAAATTGACCACTTCACCGATCACCACCCTGTGTTTTTATCCAGCCGTAGACGTCTTTATCCCAAATACAGGATGTACGCCGGGGTTATCGTCGATATTTATTATGATCATTACCTGGCCAAAAACTGGCAGGATTTCTCCGAAGAAAAGCTGCGGCATATCGTCAGTAACGCCTACTTTCTCCTGATACGAAGGTTCAATATTTTACCTCCCAGGTCCAAACGGATCTTACCTTTCATGATTACCCAAAACTGGCTGGTGAACTATAAAGACCTGAACAGCTTGCAGAGAGTTTTTAACGGAATGGACCGCCGGACAGAACATCGCTCGGGCATGGGAGGCGCCATTGAAGACCTTTTAATACATTATCAGGAGTATGAAAGCGAATTCAGGGAATTTTTAAGGGGGATTATCGCACATATTAATGAATACAGGAGTAACCAGTATTGATCCTGTGCGTCATACATCATAATTGATACAGATTTATTAATTTTGATTGATTAAGAGAGAATACATTGATAACACTGAAGGAAAAATATGCTTTCCTGGGCAGCGTACCCATTTTTTCGGAAACAGGGGAAGAGGTATTGTTGGAGCTGGCCTCCGTTTTGAAAGAAAAGAAGGTGCTGAAAGGGAGTGCGATCATGCGGAAGGGGGATGACGCCGATGCAGTATTTATCATTGCCAGTGGAAAGGTCAGGGTGCACGATGGCAACCATGTCCTGGCCCGTCTGAATGCAGGAGAGGTATTCGGGGAATATGCCCTGATCGACAAGCATACCCGCTCCGCTTCTGTTACTGCAGAAGAGAACTGCCTGTTATTGACACTGGGCTATGACGATTTTTACAGGATTGCTGCGGGAAACCCCAACATTTTGCGGGGGGTGCTAAAGGAGCTGGTCGGGAGAATGCGGGAGATGAATGAGCTGGAAGAAAAATTATCCAAGAGCTTTTTAAAAATTCGGAGACAGAAGGAATTGATTGAAAAGCAAAGTGAAAACATCTCCCGTCAAAAAGATCAGCTTGAACAGCAAAATTTTGATCTCACCAAGCTGAACGAGGAAAAGAATCATTTGATCAGCATGGTTATCCACCAGATCAAGAACCCGCTGACCAGCAGCCTGTGCATGGCCGAGATGCTGCTTTCCCGGGAAACAAATGTCGATGAAACAGAGAAAGAGGGCCTTTCCATCATCCGCAACAGCGTGAAGAGAATCAATAACCTGTTGAATGAGATCCTTGACCTTAACACCATTGAATCAAAAGTTTACGAACTCAAGACAGAATCACTGGACCTGCATATTATCCTGGATGAATTAATAGAAAACTACCGGTATTTTATTGAACAAAAAGGAATAACATTAGAAGCTCAGATCATGCAGGTTAAGGGAAGATTGAACAGGGTATATATTACACAAATCTTCGATAATCTTCTTTCAAATACAGTTAAATACACTGGTGAGAACAGCACCATTGCGATAAAACTGCAAAAAGGAAATAATGGCATAACTTTTATCATTGAAGATGAAGGTCCAGGGATTTCTGTTGAAAAAGCCGAAGTTCATTTCAACCAATACCGGAGGCAATTAGCAATGAATGAGCAGGATAAGTCAACTGACGGCCTCGGGCTTGCTATCGTTCACAAATACACGACAGCCATGGATGGTGAAGTAAAAATTGATTGTAACCCTGATGAGGGGACACGATTCACAGTAATCCTTCCATCCTCACCCAACACTAAACACTAAACACTAAACTTTAAACACTACCCTTCTTAATTCCCGCCAGCTCCTCCAGCATCTCAGTAGTGATAGATTTCGGCCTCTCCAGCGGGTACATCAACGCGCGGTCCCAGATAAGATTGGCGCAGATACCAATGGCTCTTCCGATTCCAAATAATACGGTGTAGAAGTCATATTCCCTGACCCCATAATGCCACTGGATGATCCCTGATTGCGCATCGACATTGGGCCATGGATTTTTCGCCTTGCCCTGTTCCTGGAGAATGGCAGGTACAATTGTATACAACATATCCGTATACTTGAACAACGGGTCATCCGGCATATGCTTCAGGCTGAATTCACGCTGGATAAGGTACCTCGGGTCTGTTTTCCGCAGCACCGCATGGCCATAACCTGGGATCACCTGTCCGGAATCCAATGTATCCCAAACAATTTTTTTCAGTTCCGCTTCCGTGGGATCGTCGCCACCCAATTTTTCCCTGACATCCTGCAGCCAGCGCAAAACTTCCTGGTTGGCCAGGCCGTGCAACGGGCCGGCCAATCCGTTGATCATCGCCGCAATAGAAAGATAGATATCAGAAAGTGAACTGGCTACCAGGTGGCCCGTATGGGCGCTGACGTTCCCGCTCTCGTGATCGGCATGCAGAATGAAATGCATTCTTGAGACATCATCATACGGGGGTTTGATACCAATCATCCAGGCAAAATTCGCCCCGAAATCAAGGTTGGGATTCGACTGGATTCGCTTGCCGTCACGGTAAAGCTTGGCATGAATGTAGGTGGCAATTTCCGGGAGCTTTGCCAGCAAACTCATAGCATCCTCGAAAGTCGGCGCCCAATAATCCGTCTTGGAAATGCCGGCATTATATTTTTTCACAAAGAAAGATTCCCGGTGCAAAGCCAGGATGGCTGAGGCAAAGATAGTCATTGGATGGCTGCAGCAGGGTGAAGCATCAATCACTTCATAAACTACTTTGGGAAGAATTCTCCTCCGCTGAAACTCCTCGACTACTTCTTCCACTTCCTGTTCAGTAGGCATTTCACCCGTAAGAAGAAGGTACCATACGCCCTCCACGAAAGGCATCTCTGCCCCTTTGGGCTTGGGGAGCTTCTCGATGAGTTCGGGCAGAGTATATCCCCTGTAGCGGATCCCTTCGTTGGGATCAAGATATGAAATATCGGTTACCAGCACTTTCAAGCCCCGCATACCACCGATGACTTGTTCAATAGTGACCTGATCGATCACAACATCACCGTAATCCTCCACCAGCCTTTTTATCCTGGGACGCCATTCTTCAATTTTCTGTCTGAGTTTGCTCTTTAGATCTGACATATTATATTTATGATTCAGTTATTAATCTCACTTATAATCAAATAACACCTGCGGTGTAAAAAGGTTTGCTTTTTCAAGAATTTTTCACATATTGTTTATCAATGCAGTACCAAATTCGGAACACTTCAGCAGGGTCGCCCCCTCCATCAACCGGTGAAAGTCGTAGGTGACTTTTCGCTGCAGCACGGTTTTTTCCAATCCTTTCCAGATCAGGTCGTGCGCTTCATGCCAACCCAGGTATTTCAGCATCATAGCGCCCGACAATATGACCGAACCCGGGTTGACCTGGTCAAGACCGGCATATTTTGGGGCAGTACCATGGGTAGCTTCGAAGATCGCATGTCCTGAATCATAATTGATGTTCGCGCCGGGAGCAATGCCAATGCCTCCTATCTGAGCCGCCAGGGCATCGGAAAGGTAATCGCCGTTGAGGTTCATCGTGGCCACTACATCAAATTCGTCCGCCCTGGTGATCACCTGCTGAAGCGTTATGTCAGCAATGGAGTCTTTGATCAGCAGTTTGTCCTTCCATCTTCCCATTCCATGAGATGCCAATAAATCCATGGCAGCGGTCACTTCATCCTTTACCGCCTGCTGCTGATCAGCCGTCATCATGCGATAGCCAGGTTCAATCATCCTGGCGTTTTCTTCAATGGCGATATGCGGGTTCTTTTCATAATTGGATAAAATCCAGCTCTCCCGCTGCGTCACGATCTCATACCTGAAATCCTGGCAGGCCAGCTCATAACCCCAGTTTTTAAATGCCCCTTCGGTAAATTTCATGATATTTCCTTTATGCACCAGGGTCAGCGATTTCCGTTTTTCATCCAGTGCATAACGGATGGCCGCCCGGATCAGCCTTTTGGATCCCTCTTCTGAAACCGGTTTGATGCCGATGGCAGAGGATTCAGGGAAACGAATCTGTTTAACCTTCATTTCATCCTGGATGAAACGGATGACCTTCTTCACCTCCTCAGATCCGCTTTTCCATTCAATCCCGGCGTAAATATCCTCCGTATTTTCACGGAAAATGACGATATCGACCAGTTCCGGGCGTTTTACCGGCGAGGGTACACCTTTGATATATTTCACCGGGCGAAGGCAAACATAAAGATCGAGCAACTGGCGCAAAGCTACGTTCAGCGAACGGATCCCCCCGCCGACAGGGGTAGTAAGCGGCCCTTTTATCCCGACAAGATACTCCTGGAACTGATCTACGGTCACCTGCGGTAACCATTCACCGGAGCGGTTAAAAGATGCTTCACCGGCATAAACTTCCAGCCATGAAATTTTACGTTTGCCATGATAGGCTTTTTCAACGGCAGCATCAAAAACACGCCGGGATGCCGACCAGATGTCAGGGCCGGTTCCATCGCCGATAATGAATGGAATGATAGGATAATCCGGAATAATTAATAGTCCGCCCCTTTTTTCAATTTTTTCTCCTTGCATAATACAGGCTTGGAATAATATTATTTACCTGTCTATCCGACAGGCTGGTAAAAATACAAAGTTTTTCATATTTTGAAAACCATCGGACATAATTTTTGTTTAGTGCATAACGGATAACTAAAAAATGGAAAAGCTTATTCCCTGGCCCAGGATAGTATTTTTTGACGGAATTTGCATATTATGCAACAGGTCGGTTGATTTCCTGATTAAAAATGATAAGAAAGGGAGACTCAAATTTGCCTCCCTGCAATCAGAAGCGGCCGATTATCTGTTGAGCAGTGACCACATTCGGCCTGAATTTCCGGAAACCATCATTTATTATGACAACGGCCGCATCTATGAGAAATCAACGGCTGTCCTAAAAATCTTTAAAGAACTACGTCAACCATTCAGGGCTATCAGTTTATTATTAATTATTCCCAGACCCATACGCGATTGGTTATATGATATCGTGGCAAAGAACCGCTATCGCTGGTTTGGTAAACTAAAGCACTGCCGGCCTGCTTACCAACGACAGCAATATATATGTGATGATAATAAAAGGAAAAGCAGCGGTCTGGAAAAAGAATAATAATATAATGGCCAGGATCACCAGAAAATACCGTGATTGGTTACCCTGCCAGCGAAAGCTCTTAAATTTCAGGGAAAGTAACTGAAGCCGTGAGACCATAAGGATGGAAAGAAAAATGACGATACCCAGCAAAGTAAATTGGTTACCAATAATATCTTTCAGGAAGGTTAAATATGATTGCTGAAATAATATGAATGGCAGGGAGGCAATGAACAAACCCGTGGCAGGAGTGGGTAATCCCCTGAATGCCTGCTGCCCGGTACCGGCCGCATTGAACCGGGCCAGCCGGTATGCGGCTGCCAAAACCAGCAAGAATGCAATGAAAGGGATGAATTGAAATTCACCCGGATAGGTATCAATACCCATGCTTTCGCGGAGAAGGACATACATGATCACTGCCGGGGCCAGACCGAAGGAAACGACATCAGACAGTGAATCGAGCTGCGCACCGATGGCTGAATAGGCTTTGAGCGCCCGGGCAAGCATGCCATCCAGGAAATCAAATATCGCGGCCAGTATGATAAACCAGGAAGCTAAAACGAGGTCACCGGAAAACGCGAAAGTAACGGCAACGCTTCCACAGAGAAGGTTTAGCAATGTAACTGCATTGGGTATTTGATTCCTGATAATCATCGGTTTCTGTATCGGCAACGGGCAAATTTACAAAACAAAACAGCGCAAAGCAGATGGAGTCTCTTTGTTTATCTTTGCAGACGATCAGCGAAAATTGCGATATGCACCCAAAACAGATTATTATCGATGATTACGACTATCCGCTGCCGGAAAGCCGCATTGCGCAATTTCCCCTGGAACAACGCGACCGGTCAAAATTGCTGATTTTCAAGGATAATGAAATCAATGATGATTTTTTCTGCAATCTCCCAGCTTATCTTCCTGAGAATTCCCTGCTGATTTTTAATGAAACCCGGGTCATTCATGCCCGTTTGATTTTCAGAAAGGCGAGTGGCAGTCAAATCGAGATATTTTGCCTGGAGCCCGTTGCCCCTTCCAGTGATTACCAGCTGGCATTTCAGCAAAGGGAATGGACAGAATGGAAATGCCTGGTTGGAAATTCTAAAAGATGGAAATCAGGAGAGCTCATTCTGAGTTTCAACCACAACGAAAAAATAATCAGCCTGAGTGCTTCAAGGACAAGCAAAACGGAAAACGGAACCTCGGGGATTATTTTCAGGTGGGACCCACCGGATCTGACGTTCGCTGAAATACTGGAACATGCCGGCAAAATACCGCTCCCGCCATACATCCATCGCCAGCCGGTCAGCCAGGATGAAATTACTTATCAGACTATTTATGCGAGGCAACATGGCTCTGTGGCTGCCCCAACTGCAGGACTGCATTTTTCACCGGAAGTCATGACAAGTGTCACAAACAGGAAGATTGAATTACTGGAATGCACCCTACATGTTGGCGCAGGTACCTTCAGGCCTGTTTCCGCATCGACCCTCGCCGGGCATGAGATGCATGCGGAGCAGGTTTTTATTTCTATGGATAATCTTAAAAAACTCAGGGATTCTTATGGTAAATCGATTATCCTGGTTGGTACTACTACGGTTAGAATTATGGAGAGTCTTTACTGGCACGGCGTCAAGCTCATCAAGGAAATGGCAATAGGGCCTGAAATGGACATCAGGCAATGGGACCCATATAAAATAAATGATTCGGAGAGGATTTCAAAAGAAGAATCCCTTGCCCGGGTAATCCTGGAATGTGAAAAATATCAGGCAAGGGGAGTCGGGGGGCACACCAGCCTGATGATAGCCCCCGGTTATACATTCCGCTACCCGGACATCCTGATCACAAATTTTCATCAACCCAGGAGCACATTGCTGCTGCTGATAGCAGCCTTTATTGGCGAAGCGTGGCGAAAGGCTTATCATTACGCACTTGAGAATGGGTTCAGGTTCCTGAGTTATGGCGACAGCTGCCTGTTCTTCAAACCGGAGTAATCAATAATAAAAGCTGGCATATTTAAATGGATACCTTTTTACTACTTTTGCTTTTACCCAATCCTGATCAAAACAGAGATGACCGTTAACGAGAACACAGAAAAGCAGGCCGAACGGGAGATGACATTCTGGGAACACCTGGAAGAGCTCAGGTGGCACCTGGTGAGATCTGTCATTGTCCTTTTATTACTGGCTATTGCTGCCTTTATCATGCGGGATTTCGTTTTCAACCAGGTCATCCTGGCGCCTAAAGAGTCCTCCTTCTTCACCTACCGGGTCCTTTGCAGCTTTGGTAAATGGCTTTCTGTAGATGCGCTTTGTATCGGAACGGTGCCCCTGGAAATCATCAATATTAGAATGTCGGGGCAGTTTATCACCCATATTTATGTTTCGGTCATGGTGGCGCTTGTTGTGGCATTTCCATATATTTTGTGGGAAATATGGGGTTTTATCAGGCCAGCCCTGCTACCCAGGGAAAAAAGATATTCTAAAGGCGCTGTTTTCTTCAGTACGCTTTTGTTCATCCTTGGAATGCTGTTCAGCTATTACCTGATCGTTCCGCTGACCATCAATTTCTTCTCTTCTTACCAGGTCAGCGAAGAGGTCAGTAACACTATCGCCCTGAACTCATATATCAGCACGGTTGTATCGGTAACACTGGCCACAGGGTTGGTATTCGAACTGCCCATCCTGGTTTTCTTCCTTTCCAAGGTGGGTATTCTCACCCCTGCCTTCATGAAAAGAAACCGGAAATACGTTCTCGTAATATTACTCACACTGTCAGCCATCATCACTCCACCCGACATTTTCAGTCAGATACTGGTTTGTATCCCATTACTGGTGCTTTATGAATTCAGTATTTTCATCTCTGCCAGGGTAATGAAAAAGCAGGCGGCTGAATTGGCCG
>JAHYJL010000122.1 GCA_019429045.1 Bacteroidales bacterium | reverse complement strand
GGGCGGGCCCGCACAACATCGACTGGCAGCAGTTCATCGGTCCGGCGCCCTGGCACGATTTCAGCCTGGAGCGCTTTTTCCGCTGGCGCTGCTGGTGGGATTACAGCACCGGTCTGTCGGGAGATCTCCTCACACACGAGTACGACGCCATCAACCAGATCCTGGAACTGGGCATACCTTATTCGGCGGTGTCCAGCGGGGGGATTTACTTTTTCAAGGACGGCAGGACGGTCCCGGATGTGCTGCAAACCGTATTCGAATACCCCGAAAAGGACCTGACGCTCCTGTACAGCGCCACACTGGCCAGCAACCGGCGGCGCGGCAGGATGATCATGGGGCACGACGCCACCATGGAGCTTGGCTCGTCGATGACCGTCTATGCCGATCCGGGCTCGACCCGTTACCGGGAGAAATTGGAGAATGAGCTGATCGATCCCGCTTTGCCGATCCTGACCTACACACCGGGCCTCAAGCAGGTCGATGCGATTACCTCACCGACCGAGCAATACTTTGCCGGCCGCGGGCTGATGTACACTTACCGCGGCGGCAAAAGGGTGGATACAACCTACCTCCACCTCAGGGAGTGGCTCGACTGCATCCGCAATGGCGGCCAGCCCAGCTGCAACATCGACCAGGCATTCGACGAGGCCATGACGGCCCATATGGGAACGCTGGCATACAAGGAAAACCGCCGCGTCTTCTGGAATGCTGAAGAAGAAAGAATCATATAATAATCCGTGTTAATCCGTTGAATCCGTGTCATCCGTGTTCCATTAAAACCATGCAATCAAGAAGAAACTTTCTAAAAACCACGCTTTTATCCACCTTCGCAATGACCATGTCCCCACGCCTGCTCAGAGCGACGCCCGGCAAACCAGCTATCGGCCTGCAGTTATACACCATACGCGATGCTATGAAAGCCGATACCCGCTCAACCCTGGAAGAAGTTTCCCGGATCGGATATACCTGGCTCGAAGCCGCCGGTTATGCTGACGGGCAATTCTATGGGATGTCTCCGAAGGAGTTTAACCAGCTGGTAACGGACCTGGGAATGGAGCTGGTCAGCTCGCATGCAACCTTTAATAAAGAATCTCAACAACCGGTGATCGATGCCCATGCCGAAGCGGGGGTGAAGTACCTTGTTTACCCGGTCATGCCCATCCCGGAAAAGGAGACAGCCGGTGATTTCAAAAGAGCGGCACAAAGGCTGAATGAGATAGGGGAGGCCTGCGCCAAAGCCGGTATCTGCTTCGGTTATCACAACCATGCCTTTGAATTTGAAAGATTTGAGGATCAGACCGGTTATGATATTTTATTGAATGAAACCGATCCTGCGCTGGTCTTTTTCCAGGCTGATCTGTACTGGATAGTTTACGCAGGGATAGATCCAGAGGATTATTTCAACCTGCACCCCGGCCGTTTTGAACACTGGCATGTTAAAGATATGGAGGACAGCCCCGAAAGGAGTTTTGCCGAGGTGGGCGAGGGTGTGATAGACTTTGAAAAGATATTCAAAATGAAGGACTTATCCGGAATGAAGTATTTCTTTGTGGAACAGGATGCCTGCAAGCGTGATCCCATGGAAAGCATTTTCATCAGTTATGAGAATCTGTTAAATATCGTATATTAGCCCTGAGGTATCATGGAAAAGATCATACAAACGGCGATTGTCGGCTTCGGCCTGTCCGGAAGAGTGTTTCACGCCCCTTTCCTGCATATGCATACCGGTTTCAACCTGAAGAAAGTGGTGGAGAGGCACAGCGATCATAGCCGGGAGATCTACCCGTATGTTGAAGTGGTCAGGAACCATCTGGACCTGCTGAAGGATAAAGAGCTTGACCTGGTGGTCATTGCCACGCCCAACATATACCATTTCGATTTGGCCAGGGAATTCCTGGAAGCGGGCAAGCATGTCGTGGTGGAAAAACCGTTCACAACCACTTCTGACGAGGCGGACGAGCTGATCCATATTGCGGAAAGGGCAAAGCGAAAGATATTTGTTTATCAGAACCGGCGCTGGGACGGCGATTTTAAGACGGTGGAACAGGTGGTGTACCATGGGTATCTCGGTGAATTATTGAGTTACGAGGCGCATTTCGACCGTTTTGCACCCGGTACCCGTCGCAGCGCATGGAGGGACCAGCCGTTGCCCGGCGGTGGGGTGTTGTATGATCTGGGTTCGCACCTGATCGACCAGGCGTTGGTGCTGTTCGGCATGCCCCATGCCGTTTTTGCAGATATCAGGAAACAGCGCGCGGAAGGAGGCGTGGATGACTGCTTTGATGTCAGGCTGTATTATGACAGGCTGACCGTTACCCTGAAGGCCTCCGTTTTTGTCAAAGAACCGGGGCCGAGGTATATCCTGCATGGCACCAAAGGCTCATTCATCAAATATGGTATCGATCCGCAGGAAGAGATGCTGAAGATGGGTGAAATGCCAGGCGAAGAGGAGTGGGGAAAGGAAGATCCGGGCAACTGGGGATTGCTGCATACCGAAATGAACGGGCTTCAGTATCATGGTAATATTGAAACGGAACCTGGCAATTACATGGGTTTCTATGACAATGTGAGGGATGTTCTCCTGCATGGAGCCGAAATGGCCGTCCACCCCGGCGAAGCGCGAAATGTGATCCGGATCATCGAACTGGCGTTTGAGAGCCAGAAAGAAGGCCGGAAGGTTGAGATTTAGCGTATGGATTGAAAAAATTACTATTTTTACCTTCTACCGTTCAATAATGAAAGAAAACATCTTTCCAGAATGAAACAGTGAGACCAAACTAAAAACAAGAAACCAAAAACAATAAACCGATTTCATGAAAAGCAACCACATCACCCGCAGGAAATTCATCGCCACCACCGCCACGGCTGCGGCGGGGCTTACAATCCTGCCCAATTACGTCATCAGCGGGCTGGGGCGCCGCGTTCCCAGTGACAGGCTGAATATCGCCGGCATCGGTGTCGGCGGGGTTGGCGGCACCAATACACACCGCTGCAGCGAAGAGAACATCGTGGCATTATGCGATGTCGATTGGAACTATGCCGCCGGTACATTTGACAAGTACCCGGGAGCGAACAAATACAAAGATTACCGCAAGATGTTCGATGAGCTTGAAAGGCGGATCGATGCCGTGATCATTGCCACGCCAGACCACACCCATGCGGTCATCGCGGCAGAAGCCATTCGCCGCGGTATGCATGTTTATCTCCAGAAACCGCTGACACATTCGATCTACGAGTCGCGTTTACTATCCCAACTGGCCGCCGAATACAAAGTAGCCACCCAGATGGGCAACCAGGGCAACAGCGACGAGGGCATCCGCCTGCTTTGCGAATGGCTTTGGGACGGCGCCATCGGCGAGATACGCGAAGCCCATGCCTGGACCAACCGGCCGATCTGGCCGCAGGGGCTGGAGCGTCCGCTGGAAGAAGAGACCGTGCCGGCCACCCTTGACTGGGACCTGTTCCTGGGCCCGGCGCCATGGCGGCCGTACCATTCGGCCTATCACCCATGGAACTGGCGCGCCTGGTGGGACTTCGGCACCGGCGCCCTCGGCGATATGGGCTGCCATATCTTCGACCCGGTATTCAAAGCCTTGCGGCTGGGGAATCCCGAGTACCTCTACGGCAGTTCAACGCAGGTGAATACCGAAAGCGCCCCGAAAGCATCCATCGTGCATTATGAATTTCCCGACCGGGGAGAGCATAACAAACTTAAACTGGTCCCTGTTATGGTGACCTGGTACGACGGTGGGCTGATGCCTCCGCGCCCGGCCGAATTAAAAGACGGAGAACCCTTTGGCGACTGGAGCGGAGGCTGCCTCTTTGTGGGCACCAAAGGCAAATTGTTATGTGACTCATACGGCCGCAACCCCAGGCTGTTGCCGGAAGAACTGGATAATAGCTACGTACGGCCTGAGCCCTACCTGCGACGGATCGAAAATGCCATGGAGGGAGGGCATGAACTCGACTGGATCCGGGCCTGCAAAGAGAGCCCCGACAGCCGCGTTCCGTGCAGCTCCGACTTTGCCTACGCCGGCCCGCTGAACGAAGTGGTGGTGATGGGCAACCTGGCCATCCGGCTGCAGGAC
Source organism: Bacteroidales bacterium (assembly GCA_019429045.1). GTDB lineage: Bacteria > Bacteroidota > Bacteroidia > Bacteroidales > JAGOPY01 > JAGOPY01. The sequence continues at coordinate 4,609 of JAHYJL010000122.1, read as the reverse complement.
CTCAAACGGAAACTGCAATGGGATGCCGAAAGGATGATCGTGCCGAATATTTCAGACGATGATGAAATCCGCGTGGTGACAACCGATAAATTTACCGTCATCGACGGCCACCCGCATTTCGATACCCAGTATGCCACGATAAAGGCAAAACCGGCGATGGAGGAATATATCCGGCATGAGTACACGCAAGGGTGGAAACTATAATTACAAAAACTTACAAATATGAAAACTACAATGATGATCTTATTAATGGTGGCTGTTTCATTCAACTCATGCAGCCAGGAAGAAAAAGCAAATAACCTGACGGACCAGGAGATAAAGGAAGGCTGGATTCTGCTTTTCGACGGTTGCACGACAGAAGGCTGGCGGGGATATAACAAAGAGGCTTTCCCGGAAAATGGGTGGAAGGCAGAGGATCACACTTTGCACGTGATCGGCTCCGGCAGGGGAGAAGCGGGCGGCGGCGGCGATATCCTGTACGACAGGAAGTTCCGGAATTTTGAATTGTCCCTCGAATGGAAGGTCTCCGAAGGAGGCAACAGCGGCATATTCTACCTTGCCCAGGAGATCCCCGGCGAACCGGTCTGGAAAAATGCACCCGAGATGCAGATCCTTGACGACGCCAAACATCCGGACGCCATCCTTGGCCCCGGCGGCAACCGTGCTTCAGGCTCACTCTATGACCTGAAACCGGGCAAAATGGATGCCGTGAAACCTGCCGGAGAGTGGAACCACGTGAAAATTCTCGTCTTCAAAGGGACCGTGGTGCACTTTGTCAACGGGGAAAAAGTGCTGGAATATCACCTATGGACCGATGAATGGAAAAAAATGGTCTCGGAAAGCAAGTTCAAGGATTATGAATCATTCTACAATACTGCCGAGGAAGGATATATTGTGTTACAGGACCATGGCGATGATGTCTGGTTCAGGAATATTAAGATCAGGGAATTGTGATGAAAAAATGTTTTATAGTTAAAACCTCCTTAATGGTCACGGTGCTTATATTTTTCGGTTCAGGTTGTTCTTCTCAGGACAGAAGCGGCCAGTCCGGCCTGATCGACCGGAATCCGGCCGTGGCAGGGCAGTTCTATTCTGCCGACCCGGCGCGACTCAGAGCGGATCTGTCGGTATTGTTTGCCAATGCGGCGCCGCGACAAACAGATAATGTCATGGCCATCATCTCTCCGCATGCCGGCTACGTCTTTTCCGGGGAGGTGGCGGCCAGCGCCTTCAACCAGGTCGATCCCGAAAGGGAATACGAAAACATATTCATCCTGGCCTCCAGCCACCGGATGGCTTTTGAAGGGGCAGCGATTTACGACCGGGGAAATTACGTTACCCCGCTCGGGAAAGTCAATGTGAACCTGGAACTGGCAAAGCAACTTGTCCAAAAGCACTCTGTCTTCTCTGACAGGGCAGACGCGCACATTCACGAGCACAGCCTGGAGGTGCAGTTGCCTTTCCTGCAATATCATATGCAAAGGGAGTTCACGATCATCCCGATCATTCTCGGGACACAGTCGAAAGGCACCAGCCGTGAAATCGGCCTGGCGCTGAAGCCTTATTTCAACGAAAAGAACCTGTTTATCATCAGCACCGACTTTTCCCATTATCCTGATTATGAGGATGCTGTGATCGTCGATAACCTGACTGCAGAAGCCATCCTGAAGAATTCACCCGATGCTTTGTCGGAAGCCCTGGAAAAGAATGACAGTAAACGGATCCCCAACCTGGCCACCAGCCTTTGCGGCTGGACTTCGGTGATGAGCCTGCTGTACATAACCGAAGGCAGGGACGACCTGGTTTACAAGTCCATCCAATACCAGAATTCGGGCGATGCGGAGATGTACGGCGATAAGGACCGTGTCGTGGGGTATTATGCCATCGCGGTAGAGAAACGGAAGAACAATCCGCAAAGCACTGAATTCAGCCTGACAAAGGAGGAGAAAGAGGCGCTCATGCATATTGCACGGTCGACGGTGGAGACGTATGTCAGGACGGGCAAGCTGACCGACATTGACGAACGGAAGCTGACCGACAAGATCCGGGAACCCATGGGCGCTTTCGTAACGCTCAAGAAAGACGGGCAGCTCAGGGGATGCATCGGCAGGTTCGATGCCACCGAGCCGCTATACCGTGTGGTGGAAGCCATGGCGGTATCTTCGGCTGCGCACGACAGCCGGTTCAGGCCTGTTTCGGAGGAGGAACTGAAAGAGATCGAAATAGAAATATCGGTCCTGACGCCCATGCGCAGGATCTATTCGATCGATGAACTGGAACTGGGCAAACATGGTATCTATATAAAAAAAGGATTTGCATCGGGGACTTTCCTGCCGCAGGTGGCTGTCGAGACCGGCTGGACAAAGGAGGAATTCCTGGGGCGCTGCGCCAGGGACAAGGCCCGGATCGGCTGGGATGGCTGGAAAGACGCCGAGCTTTATGTCTATGAAGCCTATATTTTTGAAGAGCACGAACTGAAATAGCTATCGCGTGCAGATCGCCCGGAACGGGCAGTATTCGCAGGTTTCCATATCCTCCGCCTGCGTGAACGGGATTTCGGGATCGAAGATGGTTTCCAGTAAGCCGGTCAATTGTTCTTCAATGTTTTCCAGCGCCTCCTGGTCAAATACCCCGCTATCAGGCAGTTTCACTTTCATAAACCCTTCGCTGATCTTTCGCAGGGTGATATTGCCCGTTTCGAGTTTTCCGGCGTCAGTCTTATTCTCCTTGAAATAGAGATAAGCATATAGCAACAACTGGAATACCTTGGCCATTTTCGGGTCGGTGGTCAGTGTATCCCATAATTTAAGGTTTAAATCGCTGGCGCTGACGTTGCCTGTTTTATAATCGATCACCCGGATGGTTCCGTTCCAGGCATCAATCCGGTCGGCTTTACCCTTGATCCTGATCTTCAGTGGTTCATCCTTCACCATGACGGTCAGGTGAGTCTTCAGGAACCTTTCGAGTTCGATGATCTTTAAAGCAGATAAGGGGTTTGCTTCTTCATTCAACAGGCTGATCTCCATATTGATCCACTTATTCAGCAAAAACAGTGAGACGCGGTAAACCAGGTGGTTTTTACCGTGGTCCAGGTCGCCCTCCGCGAAATGCTTCCGGAAAGCGCTTTTCAGCCTGGTTTCCAAACCTTTCAGCGTTTCTTGCAGCTCCACCGGATTGACGAACCTGCCGGTAAACGGTTCATAAACCTGTTGCAGGACATCGTGCACGACAATGCCCATCGTCTTCGCTTCGATCGTCTCTTCGATTGTTTCTTCCTCCGTCAGGCCCATTATCTCCTGGAAATAAAACTGGAGCGGGCAGCGGATATAAAGGTTGAGCGCCGTGGGGGAAAACCCCAATTCAGCCATTTCCTTTAATCTTGCCAGGGTGGTTTCCGATTTGGGGATGACAATCTCCTTGATGGTCCCCGAGGGAGGAGGCGGGGCCAGCAGCTTCTCTTCGATTTTAATATTGGGATTGTATTGCCTCAACTCGTATGTTATCTGTGTAATGAACCGGCTCTTTTCGCCCCCTTTCACCGCATCGCTTTCCGTATCGTACAATAAATAAATATGATGCGCCCGCTGCAGCATACGGTAGAAATGATAGGCGAAAACGGCATCCTTCTGGCGGTAGGTCGGCAGGCCGAATTCGGTTTTTACATCGAAGGGGATGAAAGAGTTCGGTATCCGGCCCGAGGGAAGGATGCCCTCATTAACCGACAGTACGATCAGGTTTTCAAAATCGATGGCGCGGGTTTCTAAAACGCCCATAACCTGGATACCGCTCAGCGGTTCACCGTAAAAAGGCAGGCGCGTGATGTCGGTGATCTGAAAGAATATCTTTTGCAGCGATTTCAGTGATAGGATGAAAGGGTATTCTGCCATCATGGTACTGCAGTTCCGGATGATCTTTGAAAAATGGAAGACATACTCCAGGTCCTGCTGATGATCGGCTATCCCGCCGCTTTGCCTTTCGATCATCCGGTCGCGTATCATTTCCAGCGTTTGCAGCAGCAGATCCATTCCCTGGCCGGGAGACTCCCAGAAGGATAACAATATGGAAAGCAATGAACGGAATGATTCATCCTCCGTTTCTGCCAGTGACAAGATTCCTGAAGGGTTCATGAAAACCCTGTTCTTCGTCATAATCGCTTCCCGGAGAAGCCCTGCCGGGGCGCTGAATTCCCCCACCGGTGAATCCCACAGGAATAAATAGGGATGCGCCAGCACCTTCAGCAGGTCCTTTACATAAATGGCGCCGGCCTTTCCTTTATCCCGGTTCCTGTAGTTTTCAGCGTTTCCCTGCATCTGGAACACCTGGTATACCAGTTGGTACAAGTGGGTGTATTTCAGGGGATAACCCATGGTCACATTGACCGGGCCGGTATCTTCGGGAAGGGAATACAGCACCGGAAGCAACAGTTTTTCATCGGCCAGGACAACGGCGGTCGCGTCGGGCGGATCGTCGCCCTTTTTCAGTTCCCGGACCAGCTCCCCGGCTTTCATGGCCATGCCCATTCCCTTCGGGATCCCATATACGCGGATCGTTTTATGATCATTCCTGAAGCGATCTTCCAGCCACCTGGCAGGATTGGAAGGCCATTTTT
>JAHYJL010000121.1 GCA_019429045.1 Bacteroidales bacterium | reverse complement strand
GAGAAGATCGGCGAGGAGAGTGCCCGCATCTTTGCATCACGTGTGATCAACCTGGGCGATAAGATCCTCAACTGCAAGGTCTATTACATCATTTCCAATGTCGAAACGGCCGAGGAGATCATGTCAACCCCCTTCGAGTTCTCCCTGCTGCCGGATAACAGCAAAAAGGTCAAGTTCCTCCTCAACGAACCACTGGACCCTGGCAGGTACACCATCGCCGCTATCCTCGATTACGGCCACCAGGATGAGCTTGAAGGCATACAAATGGATTTCGAGGTCAAATAATCTCCCATGCACATACGGCGCCTGATATTCCTGCTCTTTACCCTGCCGGTAATCCAGGTTACTTTTGCACAGGGCCTTTTCTTTAACGATACCGTTTACCATTCGGCCGGTAAAGAAAAGATCAAATCCGTCGTTTCATATAAAATTTATAAAAACGATACGGTAAAAGAGGGCCCTGCCTTCTATTATTTCTCAACCGGAAGGCTCTGGCAGAAAGGATTCCACAAAGACGACCTGCTCGACAGCCTCTGGACGATTTATTTTGCCAACGGCAGGAAAAGGAGCGAGATCAATTTCTCCAGGGGATTGAAAAACGGCCCCTTTGCCTATTACCACGACAACGGGAGCCTCCGCAACGAAGGCATTTACCGCAACGATTCGCTGGAAGGTTCCATGGCCATCTATTTCCAGGACGGGCAGGTGAACGAGACCCGCGTCTACAAAGGGAACAAGCTCAACGGGATGAGCATCGGCTACCATCCCGACGGGAACCTCAATTACCGCTTTGAATATGCCGACAGCATCCAGAACGGCATCTACGAAACCTATTACCCTACCGGCAGGATCAAGGAAAAGGGGACGCGCAGGGCCCGGGTCTTCTCTGATCTCTTCCAGACATTCTACGAAAACGGCCAGGTGGAAAAAGAGTTCCATTACAAAAACGGCGTGATCGACGGGCCCTACCGGGTCTTTCATGACAACGGCGTGCTGATGACTTCCAGCAACTATGTCAACGGCCGGATGGAGGGGCTCAGCCAGAGCTTTCACAGCAACGGCAGCCTTTATGAAACAGGACAATACAAAGCGGGAAAACGGGAAGGCATATGGGAAACCTACTACCCCGATTCTACCTTATATATGGAAGGAAGATATACTCAAAACCAGGCCAGCGGCCAGTGGAAAGTATATCACCCCAACGGCCAGCTGAAACAGACCGGGGAATTCAAACAGGGCATCCCGGAAGGCCCGTGGAAGTATTATTACGACAACGGTCAGCTGCGGATGAAAGGTTCCTATGTGAACAACCTGGAACACGGCAAATGGGTCCATTTCTACAAAAACGGCAAGGTGAAAATGGACCTGAACTACACTGAAGGCAAGCTGGAGGGGATACAGGCGGGGTTTGACGAGGAGGGCAACCTCATCGAAAAAGCGGAATATTTTGATAACCGGCTGATTAAAAAGATTAAGTGAGATACATTCTGATCATAATATTGTTCCTGATGACAATCCCGGGCATTCACAGCGTCAAATCACAGGACATCCCGCCCCCGAACCCCGGGCTGGTGATCAATATCGTCACGGGCTACAGCGTAGAATTCATCTTTGACCAGTTCGAGGAATACGTGAACGGCATCATGAACGCCGGCCAATCCACCTATATCCGCATCGGCGCCATCTACGACTGGCAGCTGCAGTTCAAAGCCGACCAGGCGATCTTTTACGGCGCCAACAACCCCGCCAACCAGATGGAGCTGAACAACGTGGGCGTGGTGGTAGTCTCCATCGGTACCAACCAGGACGACGGCAGCCATATCCTCAACTACGCCAGGTTCGAGCCGCTGGCGCTGGAGAGCGCCGACGTCACGCTGATGACCAAAGGCAACCTGAGCAACCGCGGCTACGGCATCGAGAACGCCTTCCTGCTCAACTGGGAGATGGGCACCCAGCGCGGCAACATGAAGCAGCAGAGCATGCTCGAACAAAACCTCAAAGCCGACAGCTATACGCTGAATATTATATTGACGCTGTCGCCGACTATGCCGTAACCGCTATCAACAATGCCGTAACGGCTATCGCGGTAATTGCCCGTAGGGCATCAGGCTTTGTAGAAATGAATGCGATTTGGAATTGTATACCCCGTAGGGGTTACAGATTATCCCAGAATTCAAACAAAAAACGGCTATCATAATCAACACAGTTTTTTTTAAGAAATGCAACATATTCATCGCGGAATGTCGATTTCTCGTGATGCCGTTCCTGGTTCTGAATATAATGATACACCCTGGCGATCTGTGACCGGCTATAGGTAAAGCCCCCATACCCTTCCTGCCAGGAAAATCTGTTTCTGCATAAATTTTCTGCATTAATAAAAAGAGATGATCCCCTCTTTATATCATGAACCGTATCAGATATCGTCACTTTCGGATTAAGGCCAAAGAGGATGTGAACATGATCAGACACGCCGTTGACGATAATTGATTTGTGGTTCAATGTTGTAACAATGCCTCCGATGTATTCGAAAACCCTGGCCCTGATCTCTTTCGTTAAGGCTGCCTCACGCTTTCTCACGGCAAAAACTAATTGGACGTACATTTGCGTATAACTTCCCGGTTTCATTACATTTTGTTTTATTACATCTATCAAAAAAGCCGTAACCGCTACGCGGTATACAAGGCCTGAACCGCTACGCGGTATACAAGGCCGTAACCGCTACGCGGTATACAAGGCCTGAACCGCTACGCGGTATACAAGGCCTGAACCGCTACGCGGTATGCAAGGCCGGAACCGCTACGCGGTATGCAAGGCCGGAACCGCTACGCGGTATACAAAGCCGGAACCGCTACGCGGTATTGCCCGTAGGGCATCAGGCCTTGTAAAAGGAATGCGATTCGGAATTGTATACCCCGTAGGGGTTACGGATTATACATTAATCGGAAAAAATGGAAAATATACCCGGTCAATATGAAAAAAATTATATCCCTCCCCCCAAAAAAACCGTAACCTATTTCCTCCAACCCCGTAAAAGACCGGTAGTAAACGTTCTTTTTATTTAGAATTTATATAAATTAATTCGAAAAACACCTGAAATATCACGTGTTTCGAATTACCTTTTTATAAATGCATGATTAATAAGTCCCGATTATTACTGACAAATTCGTGTTAATAACTTATAAATTAAAAACTAAAATCTGATTACCATGAAAAAGATTGTTATTCTTTTAAGTTTTTTGTTCGCTTTCTCGTTTGGGTCGAAAGCGCAGGTTCAAGTAGATGATGATATTGTTATCTTCAATGCACATCTCCTAGAAAACTTTACTCTGTGGGTTGATGGTGAAGTGCAGGATATCGTTTTTCAATTTCCAGTTCAGTATAACGAAGGTGTTGAAGAGGGCACTGGAATTACTCCTGGATTCACTGATCTTACAGTTGATGCAACTGGGGATTGGAGGTTGACAATTGGAGCACCGCATTTTACGCCAACCGGCGGGGGTGCAAGCGAATTTATTCCAATAGATAATCTCGCCGTATGGTGTTCAGAAGCAGGTACCGCAACTTTTGGTGTAAATGTTCTTTGTCCTTACATTGATAATGAAACTGTTCTTACAATGCCATTATCACCAGATTCTGAAATACTCTTTGATGTTGGGCCAAATGGCAATATCGGCGGAAATGATGCGAATGCTTTTAGACTGCATTGGGTCATGGGAACTGGGCAAACAGGCATGAATCCGCTTACCATGTTTCAGCAGTTAGCTGCCGGAGACTTCACCTTAGGGGATTACACCACAACTGCCACATTGACTCTGTTTAAAATGCCATAGGTAATAACTCATTGATCTGATAATTATTAGGGAACGCTATTACAAAAATTCATGTGTTCCCTTTTTAAAATATAAAATACTTTAGCCAGATGAAAAAACTAGTAATACTACTCAGCCTTATCTTCGCCCTGCAGGCACCGGCGACGGTGTTTGCCCAGCTGGAAGACACCGAGACCGTCCTCTTCAACGCGATCCTGGGCGGGGTGTTCAACCTTGTCGTGCAGGACGGAGATGTTCAGACAGCCACCTTTAATACCGGCGACGACTACAACTACGGTATATCCGAGTCGATCGGCGTCCCGGGTATCGATCCCGGCTTCACGACCATCGCCATGGAGGCCACCGGCAACTGGTACCTGCAGATCGGTTCACCCGATTTCACACCCATCACCGGTACGGGAACCATCCCGATCGACAACCTGGGGGTATGGTGCGAAGCCACGGGTATCCACCAATTCGGCACCGAGGTGACCTGCGCCTACCAGACGGCTGAAACAGCCCTGGGGTTACAAATTGCCAACGCCACCCTGATCGATCTCGGATCGGGCAACAGCGGCGGCGCCCCGGATAACCAGTTCGTGCTGCACTGGCTCATGGGAACCATGCAGGGAAGCATGAACCTTGTGAGCATGTTCGCCCAGTTGTCTGCCGGACAATTCAGCCAGGGTACCTACACCACTACCGTGGTGCTGACCATGATCGAGATTCCGTAACAGGCAATGGCAACAGGATGTTATAAAACAGCCTGTTTAACCGCGGAGGCGCAGAGGCGCGGAGGGATTTATCAACAACGTTGTCTTAATTTCATGTTTCATCTTTGAGTTTTTCCGCTGTGATTGCTCATTATCTTTGGTGAAATGTTTGATCGCATGAAGATACTTAAAGTTTTCCTGGGTGTGTTGCTGCTGACCGTCTTTTTGAATCCGGCAACGGCCCAGGAAACGCCTGTTTTAATCCATACCGAAGCCCGCCTGGACAATGTCCTGCTGCTGAAAATCGAACCCGATATGAAGGTGGAGTTCGAGGTGAAAAAGGTGAACGAGAACCTGTACCACATCACCAAACAACCCGACGACATTATGTTCAGCGTGGAGTCGACCGGCAACTGGGACCTGGCCATTGCCTCGGCCGATGCTTACTTCAGCGGCGTCAACGATTCCACCCGGAGAATCCCGCTCGATTTCATGGGAATGCAGATCGAGAACAGGGGTAGCAACTGGGACAATGGTCTGTTCTCCAACATGGCCAACGCCACCAAAGACACCATCGTTTACATGACACCGCACATGACCCGACTGCTGGCCAGCGGGCTGCAGGGGAACATCGGCGGCTCCGACGAGAATTCATTCATCCTGAGATGGAAATTCTTTTATGAAGATGAGATTTTAAAGTACAAAAAATACTCCGATTTCGATATTGAAGACGATACCTATACCGTCGGGTTCTATATCACGCTCTCGGAAAGCATGAGCAACAAGAAATAGATCAATATACTGGAAAAACAATATCATCAGAAAATTAATAACCAATCAGCCTGAAGATTGCAAAGACATTTTACTATTTTACCGGGCTGTTCTTACTCCTCCAGCCTTGCCTGAACCTGACAGCCCAGCCGCTGTTACAGGGCCAGGGCGGGCATGTTATCTCATCCCATTTCATCAAACCTGAAGTATTTCAGCAAGCCGGCCAGATCAGTTTCAACGTGGTTCGTGTCCGGAACACGGCAGATACCGCCGTCAGCATCAAGCCCATCATCGTGGCGCCGCCGGGCTGGGGTTTGCTCAGCCTGCCCTTCACCGACACCATCATCCAGCCGGGTGATTCGATCTCGCTGGCTATCCGGTTCAGGCTGCCGGGCCAGCTCAGCGCCGAAACGGATCATGACATTTTCTTCAGGGCCTATTCGAAAAGGAACCAACTCCTGACAGAATGTAGTTTCTCAGTCCGTTCGGAGCCTTTCCATGACTGGGAGGTAAAACTTCCCGAAAAAAGGGTCTTTTTCTACCCTCGCATGAACCTGGCCACGTTCAACATCCCGGTACAAAACAAGGGCAATGTGACGGAAGAGATCGATCTGAAGGTGATCACCGACAAAAAGACGGCCATATTGGGCGATATCGACTGGCTCTCCGGGCAGGTCATCCGGCTGGCCCCCTACCAGGACACGTTGATCAAGTTTTTCATCCGGTACACCCCTTCCAAGGACAGGGTTTTTGACATCAGCCGCCTTCATTTTGTGGCTATTGGAACTGACAAAGACTTCCAGCGGTCGATGATGGTGGAGAAATACAGTGATATCTTTGCCCTGCTCTATATCGACCGGAACCTGCCCCACCAGACGGAGGTCGGGATCAGGACCTTTAGCGGAAACCAGAAGATACTCCCCTTCCTCAAGGCCAGGGGAACGACCTTCTTCAATAACGGCAGTGTTTTCCGGTATAATTTCAATTACTATTCCCAAACGGGGGCTGAAAACCTGATCAGCAACACCTATTATAACTTCACTTACGACTGGGGCTCGTTCCGGGCGGGGATCGGGGCATTCAGCTCACAGCTCGGCCGCAACCTATACACCCGGAACGGCGTCATGGTTTCTAACGGCATACAGCTCAGTCCTGGTTTCCGGATGGAGGCGATGCTCGCCCAGAGCTTTTTGATCCCCAAGACCAGCGCAGGCGTCGGCTATGCTTTCAATATCAAAAAGACCGAGTACACGGGTTCATTTGCTTTTGATTTTGATAATGACAGGAGCGTCAACACCACTTCGGCCATTTTCCGGTCGGGTTTGATCCCGCTGTTCAACAACCATGACTTCAACTTCAGCCTCTATGGTTACCGGGAAGCCAATTACAGGACTACAGAATATACGCTGCAAGGGGTGGCCTGGGACCTGAACTATTTTGCCCGCATCAGCGATAAGGTTTCCTTCAAGATCGCCAATACTTACGGATCCCCCAACATACCAGGCACTCAAATGGGGCTTTTAAACATTGCTGCAAGCCCTATTTTCCTGGTTGGCAAAAAAAATATGATTTCGATGAATTATGTCAATTCATCCCGGAGATACTATGCTTATGATTTTGAGGGCAGCCGGATGCCTGAAAGCCGGCTGTACGATCAATATGCCAACATATTGTTTCACTACAATTCGGGGAACCATCATAACTGGCAGGCCGGTCCCAGCCTGGAATACTACCAGTCGTTCCGGCCCTCCCTCACCAATGAGCATTACGTGGAATACCAGGCGGAAAAACTGCGCCTGGAATACAAATCGACCATCAGGAAAAATTTAAGCTTCAATATCAAGACGGGTGTCAGCAACATCAGTATCAAAGACATCGTGGAGACCAACGAGAGGCGATATGATTTCCATCTCATGGGGGCTTACAATTTCGGGAAAGGCTATAGCATTTCCTTCGGATATGATTACGGCCCGATGGTGAACAGCGGCTTATACCAGTTTGCCGGCGATGCGAAAAACCACAGCATGAACATCGGACCGACGCTCACCAGTAATTTTTTCAAGGACAGACTGGCATTCAATCTGTTCACCAACTTAATTTACCGGTTCGACCTGAATTATGCCGCACTGAATGTTAACCCGCGGGTTGAGGCCTATTTATTCAGGGACTGGTATGTGGTCATGACCGGGACCTATCACTACACACGGCAGGAATATCCGCAGAAAACCGTGAGCAATTCCCATATCTATTTTGAATTCGGTATCCGGAAGCGTTGGGGCAAGACCGATTACAACAAGTGGCAGAAGGATACCCGCCGGTTGAAAATCGTTTTGTTCAGGGATGATAACGGGGATGGCCTGAAAGATGACCTGGAACAGGGGATACCGCATGTCAAAACCCGCATCAGGCTGACCAATTCCATCACACAGCAGGTGAGCACGGAATTTCCGGTCGATGTCACCCTGCTGTCGAATGCTGAGGGAATAGTGATTTACAACCGCCTGCCTATCGGGTTTTATGAGCTGTCGATCACACCCCTGGAGGATATGCAGGAATATTTCTATGTAGACAGGAGCGCTGAAAAGATAGAATTGACGCAAAATACGACCGTTTATATCCCTTTCCAGAAAGCCAGCAAGATCACCGGTCAGTTAGACGTAACGAGGCAGCAGTTCGTCAAAAAGGGGGAAGAGGGGCTCGACCTGAAGAATATCCGGATCACGGCGTACAATGCCCAGGGCAACAGTTATTCGGCATTTACGCTGGAAGACGGCAGCTTTACGATTTTTGTCCCGAACAACAACACGTATTGGGTGAGGATGGGCAATGTCTTCGGGGACAATTTCAGGATCACCAACAATGACATGATCATTACGGTATCAGACGGTTCCAGGAACCATGCGGAGTTCAAGGTAGTTGAGGGCAGCCGGCAGATCAGGTTCAAAAAAGCGGATGAGCCTGCCCCGCCCGACACCCTGGAGGAAGCGCCGTTGAAAGTGAAGGTGCTGCATGGCAAATTCTACGAGACCTCGCCCGAGAAGGCTGTCGACAAGGACGCCGTTCCATCATTTGACATACAAGCAATGACAGCGTTAGAGCAGACCCTGATCCCCGGCAGGTTCTACGTGATCACCGGCGATGCCCTGGCAAGGGAGGACGCCCTGAAATACCTGAAGATCGTCCGTGAAAACGGCATCAACGCATACCTCGGCCACCACGAGGCCACCGATTCCTGGTACGTGTTCACCAACCACTACGATACCCGGTCCGAGGCACAGCGGGAAGTCAACCTGCTGAAGAAGCCCGGGCTGCGGGATGCAAAGGTGATGCGGTTTTGACCTCACCCCCTGTACCTCCCAAAGTTATTGGTGCTCCAACGACTAAAGCCGTTGGTTC
>JAHYJL010000120.1 GCA_019429045.1 Bacteroidales bacterium | reverse complement strand
ATGACACAATGATAGCTCGGGAGAAAATAGTATTGCTGATAATGAGGCAGTTATAAAATACAGTGTAACAAAAACACCGGTTGTAACTTCTTATAAATCAACAAACAAAGGAATTTTGGAAAAATAGGAAAATATCCATAAATTGCCACCAATAGACGTTACGTTACATAATCCTTCTAGATCTGTCAACATTGGATTATGTCGAATTCCAAGTGATCCGCCTATCGATGTGATAACATATAAACTGTCCAGATTAGTAATATTACCCCCCCAGATAGAAGTACCTCCAGCTAAATGTGTACAGCCAGGATAATTGGATGGAAAGTTGTCAATATCTGCTTGCGATCTGAAATAAAAATATCCATAAGGCAGGCAAGGAAGAGTGATACCGCATGCGCCGGCCACCTGGGGTGGATCTTTACACCCCATCGCATTATTGAGAATATAAACATATCCGGTTGGATTGGATAGGTATTCACAAATGCTTAGCACTGCACAATTTGATAATGAAACATTTTCATGAATAGCTAACCCTTCTATCGATTGAGGATCGATGTTATCTAATCCGGCTAAACTGGTCAGGCTCATGTTCCAGCGAATATCAAGTTCACCTCCCATATTTGTTAAACTTTCAATTCCTGTCAGGTTTTCCAAATATTTATTCGACTGGATGGATAAGAATCCACCGATCGAAGACAAACTAATCAATCCCGTCAGGTTGATCAGGCTATGGTTGCTCACAATAATAAATTCACCGCCAATATGCGTCAAATTATCAAATCCGGTAAATGACATCAGGCTGTCATTGCTATGAATTATCAAAGCCATGCCTACATCGATCAGGCTATTGAGACCATTAAGATTAACCAATTTGTTATTATATCCTATCCAGAAAAATCCTCCCACTCCCTCTAAATTGTCTAACCCCGTCAAGCTTGTAAGCAACTGATTATTTTGAATATGAAAACTACCATTGATAGCCGTAAGAACATTCAGACCATTAAGATTCTGAATGTTTGAATTGTCGTGTATGAAGACATCACCTTCTATAACAGTGCATCCCGGATAATTAACCTGAAAACTATCAACCTGGCTTTGTGTGGTGAATGTTATCCCATCAGGCAGACATGACTGCGAGTGGGCTGCTGTTGAAATGAGCAAGCCGCACAGGAAACAATGCAGATTTTTCATCAATTACTGGGCTTTTAAGATAAATCATTCCCCGGATGGTTTATTGCCAGCAAAACAACAATCTGCTAATATAATAAAAATCATTGAAAATCCGTTTCTTAAATATTAATATGTGAAATCTTTGAAAAATTGACTATATTTGAACCTTGGTAATCGTAATCCGTTTCATGTTCAATATCTTATTTATTAACCTCTTCATAATGCTTCTGGCCAGTCCTTCTGGTATCACAGGTACCGGTGAGACGCCTTCGCACACTTTTCTCCATAACCTGGCAACTTCCGAAGAGATGATTATGGAAGTTTACAGCGAATCCGGCCTGGAAGGGAACCTCGATTACGGGATCTACCGCAGGGCTGTCATTGGCGCCGCAGACATCTCCGCTTCGAAGGATGAAATCATCACGATCATCGATTACACAAGGCCATCCTCGGAGAAACGTCTGTTTGTCATCAACCTCAGGAACAAAAAGCTCCTGTTTCACACCCTGGTTTCCCACGGAAGGAATTCAGGAAACCTGGAATGCACTCACTTTTCGAACCGGCCCGGTTCCTTTCAAAGCAGCCCCGGCTTTTACCTGACAGCCGAAACCTACTCCGGCCGGAACGGATACTCCCTTCGGCTCGATGGGATGGAACCAGGCATCAATGACCAGGCCAGGGCACGTGCTATCGTCATCCACGGCGCCGATTATGTCAGCCAGCGCTTTGTCGATGACCACGGTTACCTGGGCCGCAGCTGGGGATGCCCGGCCCTGCCCCTTGATCTGAACAAAAAGATCATCGATATCATCAAGGAGGGAAGTTGCCTTTTTATCCACACCGACAATAAAACTTACCTCAGCCAGTCGTCCCTTTTGAACTTCACCGAAGCAACCGGTCAAGTTCTTTAAGGACATACTGGTCCCTATTATAAATATCGGGTGCAAAAAATGGCCGATGGTTGCGGTCGACTCCACTAGTCCAGTAAAGGATCAGGATATCCAGGGGATCATTCAGTAAAACCCTGGTAGTCTGATTTGTTTTCAATGCCATATCAATCTCTGCACGGTCCCATGAGGTGCCGGCCAGCAATATTTCAGCCAGGTCAAGCGGCCGTTCCACCCTCACGCATCCTGAACTATATGCCCGGGACGGGCTTTTAAAGAGATTTTTAGAAGGTGTGTCGTGTAAATATACGTCGTACTTGTTCGGGAACATAAATTTCACGACTCCCAGAGCATTACCCGGCCCAGGTTGCTGCCTGACTATATATGGAAACTTGTTGATGGTCAGGTTTGGGATGTCGAGAACGCTTGACGGCACCTCGTTGCCTTTGCTGTCAAGCAGCACCATTGAGTTCTTGTAAAGGTATTCCGGATCCTTCTTTAGCTTGGGGATAACATCTCTTTTGAGTATAGACCTGGGAACCGTCCATGTTGGGTTAAATTCGATATAGTGTATCTTGTCCCTGAAAACAGGCGTTTTCGTGTATGCCCTCCCAACAACCACGTTCGCTTCATGGATGACCATTTCACCATTGACAAATACCAGCCAGAAACCGACTATATTAACGATAAGATAGCTCCTGGGGAGTTCCAGCGCTACCCAGCGCACCCTTTCAATATTGACCCTGATGGAGGCTATTCGCTGTTTGACTGGTATATTGAGTTCGCGAAAAGTACCCGTGCCGATGACGCCATCGGGATCAAGGCCATGGGTAGCCTGAAAGATTCGAATGTCTTCCTCAAGAACCTTGTCATATAATGTAGATAAAGAATCTTCTTCAGATGTAAGATGACCAGTCAGCCTTAACCTGTTCCGGATAAGCGGAATGCGGGAGTCGTTATTACCAACTTCTATCTTACCTCCTGTTGGGACAACATTCCAGCCTCCCTGAGACTCGATTTTTCTGTATCTGCTTAGCGTTGAAAGAAGTGTATCATAAAAAAAAGCTTCCGGCCGAAAGTTATGGAGCATGGTCATCAGTTCCCGTTTCTGAAGATATTCATGTAACGTAGCTGGAACCATGTCTGGAATAGGTGCATAACCGAAGTTCCAGGTCGGTTCAAGTGTTACCGGATCGATTTTTCCGTACAATAGATGGTTGGCATAGAAAATGATTCCGTCGGTGATCAGCAATTCTAGCCCTGCTGCCTTCCTGATCTTATCATCGGTAACAAGGGAATTCTGGACCAGCTGGTTCCTGATGACCAGGATGGCCTCCAGGTGGTAATCCAGCGGGATAAGCCCGTCGTCATAAGAACTGAGGAATCCCGCGATGGCATCTTCCGTGTAATCCCATTTCGTCCAGAACGGCTGGTAATTGTTCCTGCGGTAAAGGTTCGTAACATATTCGATGTTGTGGAACCTTTCCCCGCCAATCCTTATTCCGGGGGTGACAGCCAACTCCTCCAGCTTGGATTGGATTTGTGCGGAAATGCTGGCTTTGTATGCGAAGAGTTTGTCGTAGGCATATGAAAGATCTTCCCCTTTGAAAATAAAAGGGATTAAAATCAGAATAATAATGAATTTCGTGGATTTTCTCATAGCAGATATTTTTTCTGTAAGCAGACCTCAATTAAGGGCCGCACAGATGAAGTTATTCACTCATTAAAACCTCCCTCGCCGTTCTCAGATCTTCCAGTTTTGCGCCGTCGATCTTCGGGAATTGCAGGTTGAGCGATTCCAGAGCGTCGATCACGGCGTATGCGACGACGGCCCGGGTAAACCATTTGCTGTCGGCAGGGACGACATACCACGGGGCGTATTCGGTGGCGGTATTCCGGATCATCTCTTCATAAGCCTCCATGTACTTATCCCAGTGCTGCCTTTCCCTCACGTCGGAAGCGGAAAATTTCCAGTTTTTTTCCTCCCTGTCCAGCCTCCCCAGAAAGCGTTTTTTCTGTTCTTCCTTTGAGAGATGCAGGAAGAATTTCCGGATCAGGATACCGTTATTGTGAAGGTATTTTTCCCACTGGCTGATGTCGTGGTAGCGCTTCTTCCAGATATCATCCGGAATGAAAGGCAGTTTCTGCGCACCCAGAAATGCCGGATGCACCTTTACTACCAGCACCTCTTCATAGTATGAGCGGTTGAAGATGCCGATCTGTCCTCGTTCCGGGAGATTTTTACTGCACCGCCACAGGTAATCATGGTCGAGTTCTTCGGCGGAGGGTGTTTTAAAAGATGTCACATGGCATCCCTGGGGATTTACACCGGAGAAGACGTGCTTGATCGCCCCGTCCTTTCCCGCCGCATCCATCGCCTGGAATATCAGCAGCACGCCCCATTTGTCGTCGGCATACAACCTTTCCTGCAACTCCCTCATGGTCTCGATCCCCAGGTCCAGTTGCTCCTTTATCCAGGCCTTGTCGTTCTTTTTAAAATTCCCGGTATCCGCCGGGTCGAAATCCTTCAGCCGGAAACTTTTTCCGTCGGTGATACAATAGGGTTTGATAGTTTTGCGGATTTTATCTGCCTGCTGTTTGTTTAACATAGCCTTAAAAATTTTGTAAAGCTCTCATTATCATAACTTTGGACAAGGTTATGAAAGAGCTCTTCGGACCACGGTTTCATCCCTCAAAATTAACACATTTTCATGGATTATTGTCTTCCCCCATCCTGACAGGCCGGAACACATATTTTATCCCGGCCAGCGACACTACCGCGGTGACCAGGTAGAACAGGAAGCTGATCCCGACGGCCACATTCATATCAACATTCAACAGCTGGGAACCGAAAAGGAAGGTAAGTTCCCTGACACCTACTCCGCCGATAGAGATCGGCAGCACCGCAACAACTGAAGAGGCGAGGAAAATGACCAGGTAGGCGAGGTGGTTGTCTTTTTCGCCCAGGGCCAGCAGGAGCAGCCAGGCGCACAGCACTTGCAGCAGTTGAACAACAAAACCATAGCCAAATGTCACCAGGTTAATTTTTAGAAAATGGGAGTAGATGTATTTGATGAATAGATAGTAGGCAAGGAAAGCCGGCGGGATTAGAAGTAATGTTGAATGTTGAATGTTGAATGTTGAATGTTGGGTGATGATTATGGATAGGTTTAGCTGGCTGAGTCCCACGAGGGCGAGAACGACCAGCGCTACCATACCGGAGATGCGGTCGCACAGGACGGCGCCGAGGATCTTCTTTGTTCCGGCCTGGTAATGTTTTTGCAGTAGGTAGATCTTGTAGCCGTCGCCCCCGATGCCTCCGGGCAGGAAAAGGTTGTAGAACATGCCGAGCAGGTATAGTTGCAGGTTTGTTTTTTCTGTGAGATTGATACTGATGGCTTTGAAGTAGAGGTTCAGGCGCAGGGCCGACAACAGTTTTGACAGCATAAAAGCCAGCAGGGCCAGGAGCATTAGCCAAAGGTCAGACTGACGGTAGAGGGCAGCCACCTCCGCCAATTCGATCTTCAGGATGACAAAATAGAGCGCCGTCGCGGTAATAACAAACTTCAGCAGCGTTTTCAGCAGCCGTTTATACCTGCTTCCCACCTTTGAAGATATTTTGGATGCGGTAGGGTTTTTTCTGCTGTGACTCATAGTAAGTGCGCATGACCAGCTCGGCGATGATGCCGCTGGTGATCATCTGGAAGCCGGCGACAAGCAGCAGGACGCCCAGGATCAGCAGCGGGCGCCCCCAGATATCGTGACCTAATATCTTCAGGATGAGCAGGTATATGTTTATCACCACGCCGGGTATGAAAATGATCATGCCCCATTTGCCGAAGAAGTGCATGGGCTTCTGGAGGTATTGTTTGATGAACAGCAGCAGGATCAGGTCGCTGACAACTTTAAAAGTCCGTGACAGGCCGTATTTCGATTTACCATGGACACGCGGGTGGTGGTTCACATCGACCTGTGTGATCGTAGCGCCTTCGAGGGCGGCCAGCACGGCAATGAAGCGGTGCAGCTCCCCGTACAAGCTGATCTGCTTGGCGATCTCGCTCCGGAAAACCTTCAGGGCACAGCCGCTGTCCTTCATTTTCACCCCGGTGGTTTTGCGGATGATCCGGTTGGCGATGCGGGATGGGATCTTGCGGATGAAAAAATCGTCTTTCCGGATTTTCCGCACACCTGCCACCAGGTCCCACCCGCCTTCCTCCGCCAGTTTCACCATCATGGGGATGTCGGCCGGATCGTTCTGCATATCGCCGTCAAGCGTGACAATATAATCCCCGGAAGCATAATCGATGCCGGCGGCAAGGGCCGAACTCTGGCCATAGTTCTTCTTGAAGCGGATCAGCACCACCTGCGGATCCCGGATCGACAAAATATTTTTGACAGTATTGTCCTGCGATCCGTCATCGACATAAATCACCTCGTAATCATAACCTTGGAGCGATGCGGCAATCTTTTCCGTCAGCGGGATCACGTTCGCCTCTTCATTATAAACCGAAATGACCAGGGATAGCTTTGGCATATTATTCACTTTCATGCTTTAACGTTGCAAATATACTTGAATAATTTTGCAAACGCTGACAGTTCGCCTGCGGCGAAGCTGTCAGGTTAATCTGTCACTTATCTGAAACAGGTGAAAATAATGATCTTTTAAAAACGAAAATATATATTATTTTTGTTGGACAAGAGATCCTCTTCCCACCGTTTTTGCCCATAAATTTTCAACCATTTATTAATAATAACGCTGACAGTTCCTCTGCGGCGAAGCTGTCAGGTTTGATGGGAAAAAAAACCTGTCAGTGTCCGACGAAGGAGGACCTTACAAAGTTGAAATAATTTTAATTAACGCTGACAGTTCGCCTGCGGCGAAGCTGTCAGGTTTGATGGGAAAAAAAACCTGTCAGTGTCCGACGAAGGAGTACCTTACAAAGTTGAAATAATTTTAATTAACGCTGACAGTTCGCCTGCGGCGAAGCTGTCAGGTTTGATGGGAAAAAAAACCTGTCAGTGTCCGACGAAGGAGTACCTGACAGCGTTGGCAGATTGAAAAAAAGGTTGAAACAACTATTCATTAATAAAGTTTACAATAATGAAAAATGACATTCTTTTGAAACCAGGAAGGTGTTACCACATTTATAATTGTGGTATTAATGGGACTGATTTATTTAGAGGAAAAGAGGACTATGAGCGACTCATAAACCTTTATACAAAATTTATTGCACCGGTATGTGAAACCTATGCCTGGGTACTTATGGTAAATCATTTCCATTTGCTGGTAAAGATTAAGGAAAATATCATTTATAGGTATTCTAAAAGTGATTATGGTAATGACAAAGAAAAGTTTAATGAAATTAAATGGGAAACAGTGGAATTTAACGCTGACAGTTTGCCTCTGGATAAGCTGTCAGGTTTGATCGGAAAAGCAACCTGTCAGCGTCCGACGCAGGAGGACCTGACAGCGTTAAAAATAAAAGTTCCCAAACCCCACCTGCATTTCTCGCATCTTTTTAATGCGTATGCCAAATATTTTAATCTGAAATATAAACGACACGGTGGGCTGTTTGAGCGTCAGTTCAAACGTAAAATTGTCGATAATAATAGATACTTTCGTTCACTAGTCTTATATATCCATCAAAACCCCGTTCATCACAGATTTTGTCAACATGCACTGGAGTATGGCTGGTCTTCATACCAAACATATATTTCTTTGAAACAGACAAAATTGAAGAGAAATGAGGTGATCGGTTGGTTTGATGATCTGGCTAATTTTAAACAAATGCATGGTAATAAGATTGAAATTGAAAGATTAGAGGACTGGTTGGGTTTGTAGTGAAAAATAACCTGTCAGCGTCCGACGCAGGAGGACCTGACAGCGTTAGTATATTTTGTTGTTATATTTGCTTTCTTCATGATGATGAAAAATTTAAATATAACCCTGTTATTCTTCACCCTCCTCGCCGCAGCGCTTTTCCTGCCGGCTTACCTGGTCAACCTGGACATGGTCCAGTTGATCCGCGATGAGGCCATCCGGGCTATTGTCGCTTTTGAAATGCTCCGGAGCGGCGATTATATTACCCCGACAATCTCCGGTGAATTATACCTGAATAAACCACCGGTTTTCAATTGGATTCTGGCATTTTTCTTCCTGATCACCGGCAGCTATTCCGAAACCGTTATCCGTCTGCCGGTTATCATATCAATCGCTTTTTTTGCATTGACTATTTTCTTTTTTACCCGAAAAAAATTCGGACCGCACATCGCCCTTATCAATGCACTGGCATTTGTCACCTATGGAAGAATTATCTTTTATGAGTCATTGCACGGCTTGATCGACGTTACCTTTTCCTGGCTGACCTACAGCTTCTTCATGCTTTCATGGCATTTCTTTCAGAAAAGAAAATTCTTTTTGCTTTTCATGGTTGCCTATGCGATCACAGCCATATCCTACCTGTTAAAAGGAATGCCCAGCCTTTATTTTACCGCCGCATCGCTGCTGGTGCTTTTTATCCAGGGAAAGAAATTCAAAATGCTCTTCAACTGGCGGCATTTTGCCGGCATTTTCCTGTTGATTTTGATCGTCGGCGGATACTATCTGCTCTATTTCACCCGCAACACCATCGAACCCGGTCAGGTACTGGAGGTTCTCACCGGTG
>JAHYJL010000119.1 GCA_019429045.1 Bacteroidales bacterium | reverse complement strand
CGTATAGGCATATTGCGGGATCATAACCTGAAGCTGAAAGATATTCAGGATGTGATAGCCACCATCAGGCCTTTGGAGGGGGCGCTTGAAATGATCAACTGGATCAAACAAAAAGTTCCCATGGTCATCGTTTCAGATACCTTCACCCAGTTTGCCGATCCATTGATTGCCCAGCTCAATCGGCCGACCCTCTTCTGTAATGAACTGATCATCGACGATGAGGGTTTCATCGCCGGGTTCAGACTCCGGCAGGAGGATCAGAAACGCAAAGTTGTACAGGCCCTGCAAGGGCTGAAATACACCTTGATCGCCATGGGCGATTCCTACAATGACACCACGATGCTGATGCAGGCCGAGCATGGCATCCTGTTCCGTCCGCCGGACAATGTGATCCGCGACTTTCCTCAGTTCCCGATAGCGAAGAATTACCAGGATCTGAAAGAAATTATCTCGGGCGTGGTATAAGCAATAGGGACTCCATCCCTGTCAGAAAACTAATCATTCAATCCATCATGGAAATCACCTTTAAAAACAAAATTGTCCTGGTCACCGGCTCATCCAGGGGAATCGGCGCAGCAACTGCCCATAGGTTCGCAGAAGCCGGTGCGACCGTGGTCATCCATTATGCCAACGATGATTACCGGGCCCGAAAAACCTTCGACACCCTCCCCGGAACCTGTCACATGATGCTGAAAGCCGATCTTTCTGATCCGCTGCAGATCAAAAAGATGTTTGACAAGATCGTCAAACAGAAAGGCCGGATCGATATACTTGTTAATAATGCCGGTATCTACGAAGAAACCGACTGGTTCGAGCTCGATTACGAGCAATGGCAGGCGCACTGGAAACGTACGATCGATATCAACCTGACCGGAATGGCCAACCTTTCATTCCTGGTGGCAAGGCAAATGATCGCGCAAGGGGAGGGGAAGATCATCAATGTGTCGTCGCGCGGAGCGTTCCGTGGTGAGCCGCTCGCGTTGCCATACGGCGCCGGCAAGGCGGCCATGAACTCATTCGGACAGTCGATGGCCTGGGCATTGGCCGCTAAGAACGTGCAGGTCTATACACTGGCGCCGGGTTGGGTCGATACCGATATGACGCACGACATCCTTGAAAGTGAAAGAGGCGTGGCGGTAAAAGCCCAAAGCCCGATGAACCGCGTGGCAACACCCGGTGAACTGGCCTATGCCATCACGCTGCTGGCATCAAAAGGAACAGAATATATGACAGGCTGTATCCTGGATATGAACGGGGCGAGTTATTTGAGAAGTTGAGGTCTTACTAATAAAATACAACCTCCACCCCGGGCATCATCGCCTTAAAAGCATCCACTTTCTTTTTGGAGAGCCTGGTATTGTAACACACCAGGTTTCTGAGCCGTGCAAGACCCAGCAAGGGCTTTAAATTGCTCAACCCTGTATTGTAGCACTCCAGCTTACGCAACTGCAGTAAATTACTGAGGGGGTTTAATTTCTTTACCTGTGTACCGGAACAATTGAGTTGTTCCAGTGAAACCATGTATTTCAGTGCGTCCAGCCTGCCAACCGGCGTATTGCTGATATCAAGCTGTAGTAAATCCGGCAATTGGCTTAATGGAGACAGACTCGATAAGGGATTACCGGAAAGGTTCAGCCTCTTTAACCTGGTGAGGCTTCCGAGAACAGTAATGTCATTGATCGTGCCATTGAAAGCGTTGAGCTCCTCTATCCGCACCAGGGTTTGCAGCGGATCCAAAGTCCCAAGGTCCCTATTTTCTGAAATGTCCAGTGATTTCAGGTCGGCAATCGATTGAAGCTGTTCGCGGGTCGGTTGTCCGATGATGACAACGTGTCCGCCGAAGGAATTTTTCCAGGCTGATGACAACCCTGCCCACCATTGCTGTAATTCCTGCGTCTGATAGATGATAAGACAGCCGGGATGGGCATCGAGGAAACGGTGAATATCGGCTGTGCCAATCCTGGTATCGTCAGCATATATGAACCGGATAGCGCTTTTATCCATTAATGGCTCCAGATCGCCGACCTGCGTGTTATCTATCTTAAGTATCTGCAGGCTCTTTACCCCATGCAGGCCGGTGAGCGAGCTAACGGCGCTGGAGGTGAGATCCAGTTCCCGCAAGTGAACCAGCATCTGCAACGGCGTCAGGTCCGTTACTTGTGTTTCGGGGATTGAAAGTATTTTTAAATCAATGAGTTCAGACAGGGGACTTAAATCATTGATTTGAGAATTTCCTGCATAAATCTCTGTTAAGTTTGTCAAAATGGAAAGTGGGCTAAGACTGTTGATTGATTTATTACCCGCCAGATCAATCTTACTGATCAGTGCGATTTTATGAAGCTGCTCTTTCGTGGGAATCAAGTCCAGTTCCATGTACTCCCTGAAAAATTGCCTCCATTCCTCATCCAGGCCCGTCCACCAATCGGCAAGTCCCTGGCTCTCATAAATAACCAATACCCGGGGATGGGACTGCATAAAAGCATTCGCATGGCTGCGCGTTACACCGGTCCGGTCACAATATATCTTTTCCAGCAAAGGCATGCTGCCCAAAGGCATGAGATTGCCGATACGGGATTGGTCGGCATAGATCAACTGCAGGTTTTCCAGTTTTGACAAGGGCGTTACATCGTGGATCATGGTGTTTCCGAAGTTGATCCGTTTCAGGGGCAGCATATTTTGCAAGGCGGAAAGTTCGGTAACATTTGTCCCGTAAAAACTGATGTTTTCCAGGTTGACAATATCTGACACAGGGCTGAGGTCGCTGACGGGCGTATTGTCTAGCCTTAAATCATGCAGGTTGGCTAATCCCCTTACCGGGGAGAGGTCTGAAACGGGGCTGCCACTGAAATGAAGTATCTCCAGCGCTGAAAAATTACGGATGGGTTCCAGTGAATTGACCCATGTGCTGTCAATGTAAAGTTCCCTGATCTGCGTATTGTATTGAATAGGGGATAGGTCTTCAATCAGGGTTCCGGATATGTTCAGCCGGAGCAGTCGTGTCAGGTTCCGGGCAGGGAAAAGGTCGCTGACGGGCGTTTTTGCGATGCTCAGCGACTTCAGCTCACTCATCTGATCGGCGGGATAGAGATCAGTGATTTCCCGGTTGCCGCTTACATCCAGGGATTCGGTTTGCACGATCTCCCGGAGGGCGCGTAGGGCATTGTTTTTCCCCACCGGGATGTTGTCATGGACCTTACGCATTACCGTGTCCTTTTCAATGATCAGCAAACTGTCAGAACCAATGTAAATATATGTTTCAACATCATTCAGCTCAGGCACATAATGCACCAGTAAAAATGTCGTGTCATTCAAAAAATCGATCTGGCTCAGAGGGATGGAGTCCCTGATCAGGTAATCATCTCCCAAAACAGCTTTCCAGGCCGCCGGCATGTTGTTCCACCAAACCATCAGCTCTTCGGCTTCATTCAGGCGGGTGGTGTAAATGCTGGCAATTTTTAACACCTGTTCGTCATCGTCCAGGTTGATCTCGATATACCTAGTTTTATTGTTATTGACGTTTTCATTATCCACCGTTACTCCCTTCAGGTTCCGGTTGGCCGTCACCTTGAAGTAAAGCATCCCATCCGTGCTGGTCAATGTTTGGATATCCTGGATGGTAAAATCAAATTCAACCGTCCTGAAAAAGAAATCCACATCCTTCAGGTACGCCTGTACATCCTTATAAGTGAGGATCTCCCGGTTTTCGTCCAGGTCGTCTTCGATCTGAACTTTCTGATGGAGGAAAGCCTTCCCGTAACTTTCGTTGATGATGACCTCTTTTTCCTTGGTGGTGGTTTCCGGGTCCCCAAGCGTATTCAGCGAAAATTCCAGGAAACCGACCAATCGCTTGATCTGCTCCCGGTAATTATCTAACTGTAATGTATCCTGCCCTGTTGCTATATCATCCTGGGAAATGGAAACTACAGGCTTGAAAATAAAAAAGACGATGACCAGTAAGATTAAATAATGATGGGTAAACCTATTCATGATAAATATATTTCATGAGGATGTCTTTTTCTTCAGGGCTGATCTTCATCAGGTTAGAGATCAGCCACCCGGTATTGTAACCTCTCCGGTTGAATTCGCCGATCTCAAAGTACCATCCGTCAGCCTGGAAAAAATGGAATTTAACCCTGGAGACCGTTTTGAAAACGAGATTACCCCGTTTATACTCGTAGATGAACAAGGTCAGATAATCAGGGTGATATTTCCAGGCGACATAGTGTTCCAGGCTTTCTTTTTGTTCGAATGCCCTCACCAGGTTCATGAAATCGAGTTCATGGCTCATGGGGTGCAGGAACTTCTGTCCCGTGGTCCGCAGACTGTCCTGGTCGGCAAAGACTTTTGCGAAAGGTTCAAAGAAAACATTGGTGATCACCCATTTGGAGCCAATGGTATCCTTTTCAAGCTGCAGGAACAGTGTCAGGTATCTTTCAGCGCCATGAAAACTGAAGGTCGTGGTGACTTCGGCAAACCAGCTTCCGCCGTGAAAATCAATGTAAACCGGCTGCCTGGGGTTTGTGACATACCCGATGAAGCTCTCTTTTAAGGCCGGCGTGATGAATGGATTTTCATTGTCGAAAAGATTCTCCAGGTAAGTTTTGCGTAAACCCGCATTGCGAAACATCTTATCCTCAGGATAATACCGCACGCCCCGGGTATCTTCTTCCCCGTTAAATCTCCGGAAGAATTGGTTTACCTGTTTGGTGGCGGCATACAGGTCGCTTTCATCATCAATAAAATCTTTGACAATTTGTCCTTGTAAAGATAAGACAAACAGGAGCGGGAAAAAGAAAAGCAATATGTGTTTCATGCTGAATATCAGCGCTGTGTTTCGGCTACACGGATATCGCCCAGCAGGACATCCCAGAAATCGATCAGCCTTCCACTGATCTGGGTCTGTTTCTTTTCAACGTAGACGGTGATATCTTTCTTGGTCGTGTCCTTGTATACCATCCCGTCGTCGGTGGTGCCCTCGAATCGCTGGTATATTGTGATCACCCCGACATAACGCCCGTCGGGTTGCAGCTCCAGGTCGCTGATATACTGGATATCGTACCATTTGATGTTGATTTTGTCGTAGTTCAACGCCATTAGCCGCTCAAGGTATTTCCGCACCGGGTAATATTTGATATCCTCCCGGTAGAGCGATGAAACACCCATCTGTGCATCTTCCACAAACAATTCCAGGGTCCTTTCGATCACGCGGTTGGCTTCTGAAAACGGCGTTTCCTTGCTGCCGATAATGCTGATGTATTTGCTCAGGTCCCTGACTTTCTCCAGGGCAAGGCTGTCGATGGCGGCCTTGCGCTGCTTGCTTAATATGTCCTGTGCGGAAAGGCTGCTGCTCAGAAAAAGGGTCAGGGCGAATATTAATAAGATCTTGATTTTCATAGGTTATTTCATTTTAATCAGTTCGAGTTCCTTAATTTTTCCGCTGTTATCATAAACGATTTTCTCTACCTGGTTAATGTTGCTCCTGGTATCTTTCAGGTAGTTCAGGTAGTTTTTGATGGTTGTCGGACGGTCGTAATCGACGATCCCGGCCTCTTTGCTGATGATGATCAGCACCGGTGCGTCGGGGCTGGAGAACAATTTCAAGGCATCTGCAATCAGCATATTCGCCTGCGATACATTGGTGGCCGAGGAAATCGATGTAAAATAATCGCCAAGGCTCATGGTGGTTGCGTCTTTTTTGAGCGCAGCCTCCTCTCTTTGCCTGGCATCCATGGCTGTTTTGTTCCAATCGGCCCGCTCGCGCGCCAGTTTTTCCTCCGCCTGCCGCAGCAGTTCATCGACATCAGGGTCGTTCAGTTCCATCGCTTTGATCGATCTGACAGCCGCCTCTTTTTCATCGAGTGACATGGCTGTGTTGTCGTTTAAAATATCCAGCAGGGTGGTTTTGGCCGTGTTGACCCTGGCGGCGTACTCTGCCGCTTCTTTCTCCCTGGCAAGCTTCTTCTTACTCTTGCATGAACTCATGCCTCCTGCCAGCGAAACGGCCATGAGCAGGATGATTGATCTGAAAATGAATCTATTCCACATAAGACAAGTATTAAGGTTTGACGGACTTGCAATAAAACGGACAAATTTACGGAAAATTATTGCAATGGCGAAAATATGCGCACCACCAAAATACCGTTTTGTAGGTATTACACCAATCCGTGAATGATGCAATTTTTTTTAAGATAAGAATTGTGTAATGCTGTTTAATTCACTTTTATCCAATTTTATACCCAATTTAACCAAATACGGATATGAAAAGAATTATTGTAATCATCCTGGTTGCCGGTATCCTGCTGTCATCAGGTATTGCCAAAGCACAGGTCGGCATAGGAATCGCGACTCCTGATCCTTCATCATTATTAGATTTATATTCAACCGAAAAGGGTCTTCTGATACCAAGGCTAACAACTGAACAAAGAGACCTGATCAATAACCCCGCTACGGGATTACTGATTTACAACCTATCTGCAAGCGATGTACAAATGAATACCGGGACACCGGTGTTGCCGGCCTGGATTGGTATGAAGAACCAGGCAGGCTCCAGCATACTTTCTGTTACCGCTTCCGAAGATCTCAGCACATCCTCCACCATAAGTGAACTGATACCCGGGATGACATTATCGCCCGAGGCCGGCACTTACCTGGTACTATTCAATGGCCAGTACGGACCTGGTGAAAGTGTTTTGATAACTACTGAACAACGGGTTATTGATCTGGAGGCTGCTTATAACGAAATAATGGCTATCCCGGCAACCGACAGTAAGCATGCGGCGGTGTTCGGTAATGGTGAGACTTTATATGCCGGTGTATACGATGTAGGCGCAGCCGCATCTTTAGCAGGCACACTTATACTGGATGGAGGCGGAGATTCCAGTTCAGTATTTATAATAAGGACCGGGGGCGCATTAAATTCCGGCGCCGGCACTATTGTAAACTTAACCAATGGCGCCAAAGCCAGAAATATTTTCTGGGTAGCGGAAGGCGCCATAGGTCTCGGGGCAAGTACAGTCATGAAAGGAACGCTTCTTTCGCACGATTTAGCTGTTTCGGCAGCCACCGGGGTCAATCTCGAAGGCAGAATGTTTACTACGGCCGGGGCTGTCAGTTTTGGGCCTGGCACCGCATATATCCCCTCCGGCAGTTCATATATTGACCTGGGAGTATTATCAAGTTTCATAATGTTTACATCGGTTGGCGCTGTTAGCAATACAGAACCCTCAGATATTACCGGGGATGTTGGATCCAATTCAGGGGCTATTACTGGTTTTGAATCGCTCAATGGGAATATTTACTACCCCGGTTCATCACCTCCGGAAGTTAATACATTGGTAACATTCAGCATCTATCAAAATGGAGCGCTGGTTGCTAATTCAAGCAGGACAAGTGATATGAATACATCAGTGATAACATTACAGGCAATTGCAACTGTTACTACCGGCCAGGCAATAGACATCCGGTGGAAAGTTGATGAAGGACCTGTGACAATGGGAAACAGAATACTCACATTGATAGATGTGAATTGATTATTTGTCTTGTCCTGAAATAGGTTTCCAGGAAAGAATACATCATGGCGGCACGCCGGGCGCACTCGTACGAGCCGGACTCATGGACGATTGAGCATTGAACATGGACGATCTAACATGGCATTGTCGATGTTCGATTGTCAGTCGATCCCAGATCCTATAATGTAAATCCTAAATCGTCGGATCAACTTCCGCAGCTTGGTGCCGGCGGCGTCGAAAAGATAGTAAATTGCACTTCACTATCCCGATTGAATCCGATACGCTTGCGCTGGTTCTGCACAAGTTCCTGCTCTTTGGCTTGCTCCAATTGTTTGAGGTACTCGAAGATGAGCAGGATATTATCGTCATGATCAGCTATTTTCTGTTCGATCAGGGAGAGTTTTTCCAGGATATCCCGGTGGGTCAAAAGTAATTCCCGCATCTTTGTAAAAATCCTTACAATGTGGATGTTCACCTGCACTGCTCGTTCACTGTTGAGCACACTGGCCAACATCAGTACACCATGCTCGCTAAATGCAAACGGGGGATAACGCATACCCATTTTTTCCCGATTGGAGGTGCCAAATTGGCTCCTCCAATTTGCCAGTTCATCAAGTGTCAGTTCGAATATAAAATCCGGTGGAAAGCGGCTAATATTGCGTCTTACAGCTCTTTTCAACTGTTTAGTCTCGACTCCGTAAAGTTCAGCCAGATCCATATCGAGCATGACTTTTTGAGTCCGCATCAGGTAAATCTTGCTCATGATCACTTCTTCCGGGATCATCATTTCATTTTTGTCATTCATAAGTCAGTGATTAATTGTTACAGTTTGAAAAAAAATGTGATCGCAAATTGCGACCACTAATTTTTACTATTAATCCACTTTTTCTGAAAATATACCCGGCCGGCTGTGAAAAATTCCAAAAAACAAATTCCGAATTCCAGGCAAAAACCAAAACACAAATCCCAAACCATATCCCGAAGGGAATTTTGACGGTAGCCCGCCGGTTTAAATGTTAAATCGCCTGATCGCCTGATCGGGATTTCGGCTGATGAAAAAAGCCCCACCCCCTGACCCCCGCCCCGTGCCGTTGATACCGGATCAGGACGGGTTCGTCATTGGGCGGGGGAACGTTTTGGGCCGCCCTTTCTGATACAGAAGCGTAGCCCCTACGGGGCTGGAAACATGGACGATTGAGCATTAAACATAATGATCTCGTATTTACAGTTTACGATCTAAGATCAAGGATCTGACAGGTCCATCGATCCCAGATCCTATAATGTAAATCCTAAATCGTCAGATCAACATCGAAATCGCCAAACCGGCCAATCCTCAAATCTTCCGGCCCCCATCCCCGGCCCTTCTCCGCCAGCTGGCGGAAAGGGGGCGTGAGGCTCCATCCTCGCCCCTGTAACGAAATAGCTCGGATATTCCTCCTGTAATCTCAGTTTAAGCATTGACACAGATTTTCACGGTAAACAATCGCCCGTATTTTTGACTACGAGTAGGATGCTCCTTCAAAAATAACATTCTTGCTTTTAAGCCAGGGGTATTTAAATCTGGAATAATTGGACATTACCTCAAGG
>JAHYJL010000118.1 GCA_019429045.1 Bacteroidales bacterium | reverse complement strand
CCGACGACTAAAGCCGTCGGTTCATGGGGTCTGATTAGCCAACGGTATTGCTCCGACGACTAAAGCCGTCGGTTCATGGGGTCTGATTAGCCAACGGTATTGCTCCGACGACTAAAGCCGTCGGTTCATGGGGTCTGATTAGCCAACGGTATTGCTCCGACGACTAAAGCCGTCGGTTCGGATAGTATGACAATTTTTAGAGTTATACTTTCAACAAATATAAAAGCAATGAATGATGGAAGGGGTGATTTCGCATATAGTTTTTACAGTTAAAAATTCCCGTTATGATTTGCAACGGATCAAAAGGAAGAAGACTGTTGGTTTTGTTGCAAAAACTTTTCCAATCATTGAAAATGAAGACGAAGAAAAATTAATTAAGATTCTATGCGAAGTGGCGTTTGAATCAGGTTTAAAAATAGAAGCATTCAATTTCTGTGGTGATCATGTTCATGCCATAATAATTACAGATAATACTGATATTTCCAAAATTATGGGATATTGGAAAGGAAAATCGGCATATCTTTATCATCATCACAACCGGGCGTTTAATAATGAATCTCAATCCGGAAATCATAAAAACGTAATTCAGAACCTCTGGGCGAAAGGTTATTATCAAAAAATTATCACTTCGGCCCCAGAGTTTGAAAAAGCTATCTCTTACGTAAATAATAACAGAAGAAAGCATGGCCTGGCGCCGCTGTCAGACTGTTCAACAAGAAATATCACCTCTCTGAAAAATAAAAAGGAATGAACCGACGGCTTTAGTCGTCGGAAGAAAAATAGTCGTCGCGCTTGTTCGGCTGCCCAACGACTAAAGCTGTTGGTTCTTAGTGTTTTACAATGTTGGAACCGACGGCTTTAGTCGTCGGAAGAAAAATAGTCGTCGCGCTTGTTCGGCTGCCCAACGACTAAAGCCGTTGGTTCTTAGTGTTTTACAATGTTGGAACCGACGGCTTTAGTCGTCGGAAGAAAAATAGTCGTCGCGCTTGTTCAGCTGCCCAACGACTAAAGCCGTTGGTTCTTAGTGTTTTACAATGTTGGAACCGACGGCTTTAGTCGTCGGAAGAAAAATAGTCGTCGGAGTAGTCTGGTTGGCTGTTCAGGACCACCGAACCGGCGGCTTTAGTCGTCGGACCTGTATGCTAGTCGTCGGACCTGTATGGTAGTCGTCGGACCTGTATGCTAGTCGTCGGACCTGTATGGTAGTCGTCGGACCTGTATGGTAGTCGTCGGACCTGTATGCTAGTCGCCGGAAGAAAAAAAGCCGTCGGATTTTGCGTTCATCCCGAAAAACCCGGCGTTCATCCCGAAAAACCCGGCGTTCACACATTTGTCTCATACCTGCCTTCTCAGCATTGTATCTTTAACTGAAATTTTTTACAAATCAATTAACCCAATTACAAAAAAAAAATGGAGGTTGTTATGAGAAATGAAAACAAACATTGCCTGCGGGCGATGATGTCAAAAGTTCTGTCGGGGATGGCAGCAATTTGTTTGCTGTTTGCCATTCCTTTTAGTAACTACGGGCAATACACCGTAGTCGACGACCAGTTCTACAGCAATGCGCTAGATGCAGACCACATGGTGGATGTGTGGCTTCCCCCCGGATACTTCGACAATCCACGCCTGAACTACCCCGTAGTTTATTTGCTCCACAGCGCGGTTAATCACCTTGGGCAGGTTAACAATCACAATGGTTATGAGGATTTTCTTCCTATCTTGAACCAAATGACTGCCGATGGCGAAATTGACCCTTTTATTATTGTAAAGCCCAATGGTTGGGCGCCCCCCTATGCAGGCAGTTGCTGGTACAACTCAGCGCTCTATGGCAATTTTGAAGACATGGTAAGAATAGACCTGATCAATTACATTGAATCCAACTATCGTGTGCTGAAAGGGCAGGACTACCGCTATATCATGGGACATTCCATGGGCGGTCATGCTGCCTGGAGCATGACGATCCGTTTTCCGGAACTCTTTGGTGCAGTGGCCGACATTGCTGGCTACAAACACATGGGCTTAACAACTCAACTGCTTCTCCCGGGTTTCCTTGCCGAAAGTGGAGGTGTTCCGCCTTACAATTACAGCCCTGCAAACGGACCGCTTTCAGCACTGGTATTTACGGTGCTGGGCGCATACAATGCAAACATGGCCAATCCGCCTTTTTTTGTGAATATATTTCTTGATGCGGATGGGAATATCATTCCCGGGTACTACGACGACTGGTTGCAGGATGATATCTACCTGATGATCCCATCAGCAACCCAGCCTCAGAACACACAATACTGGATTGCTCAAAGCACAACGGATATGGTTGTGCCTTATCCCACCATTGTTCAATTTATGAACAGGCTTGATGAGTATGACTGGGATTACACTTTTTTCCCCTTTGATGGCGGCCATTTTTTAATCCATCCTGCCCTTGAAGAAGGGTTCAGGTTTATTGATGGAGTTTGGAAAACAAAAGATGCACCAATGGATTACAGCATCCTGATCGAAGACATCGAATTCCAGCCCGGTGTGACCATCGACATCAACGTGAATGTTTATGTCAATGAAAACGCCGTGAACTATGCCGACCACGGCAAGATCATCGCCGTGGAAGGCATGGCCCACACGGCCAATTGCTGGAAACCCTTAGCCGAAGAGTTGTTCCTGAGCGGCCCGCAGGGGGCCCACCTCAACGAGTTCTACGCCATCGACATGCCCGGCCGCGGCGGCAGCGGCTTCCCGCAGGGCTGGAATTATGTTTCCAATGATGTATTCAAACTCGCCGACATGTATCTGGAGGACTACCTCGCTGTGATCGAGGGGGTGATAAGCTACATCAACGACGAGATGGGCGTTTATCCAAAAACCATCATGGGCCATAGCCTGGGGGGGCTGGAAGTAATCCTGCTGCAGGACATGCTGATTGCGCAAGGCACCAACCTCAGGCAAAAATACCAGATCAAGAACGCGATCCTGCTGGCACCTGCAATGCCTGCGCCGCTTCCATGGGCTTTCCTCGGGGGAGGCGCTGCCCAGTTGATCCCAATGGCTGTGGATGATCCCGATCACGGCTGGATCCTGAATATACCTTTCTATGTTTGGCCCTATATATTTTTCACCAATACCTGCTGCTATTCTGCCCCCTATATGGTCCCCGGTGCGCCAACCCCTGCAGAGGTGCTCACAAACGGCTATAACAGCATCGAAGCCGGTCCGCTGCTATTCCATATGGCAGGATTGCCACTTTCTATCCTTGATCCGAATACGCATCATCCCACCCGCCCGCGGATGTCGGCCAATGCCAACATCTTCAAGCCCCAGCATGGCGTCCAGCTGACGATTTTCTCCGAGGAATTTGATAAAATGATGTCGCCCGAAGAAGAGCAAGCCTTATACATCTACCTTACAGGCGATACCCGGCTCAGTAATTTCCTTCTGGTAGAGGGCGAAGAAACCTGCCATGACACCCATATCTCCGACCCGCATGCCCTCGTGGCGCTGCTGAACAACCCCAACTTCTTCAAAATGGGAGAGGCAGATGCTCCGGAAGCTTCAGCGCAGATCAGCATTTACCCGAACCCGGCAGGCCCCCGCGTGAATATCGGCTACAGCCTCGAAAATGATGGGCCGGTCAGCATCAGCCTGTTCGACAGCCGCGGCTCAGCCTGTATTACCCTGGATGAAAACTTCCAGGCATCCGGTCAGCATACCCTGGCGCTCGACATCAGCCACCTGCCGGCCGGGGTGTATTTCCTGCTGATGAAAACCGGCAATATGAACAAAACGGTTAAAGTAGTGAAAATGTAACCGGTTAATTGGGCGCTCCCATACCGGGGCGCCTTCTTTTTATTTTTAATCCGCGCTGTTTCAATCAATTTATTTATATTCATTATAAATAAACCGCCAAAAATCCATTTATCGATGAAATAGAAGTAACCTTTCCCACCTTATTGGATTAATATTTCCCGTGTTTCTTCAGAAAGCAGCCCCGGGGAAAATGATGATTATGTTCAAAAGGCTATAACCTTGTTGAATTAATTGCGTATAAGCGTGAAATGATTTTTACGAAATAGTTAATTATCAATCAATAAACACATTTGCTATGAAAAACGTATTCTTATTATTTTTTGTGATCCTGCTGGCCGCCTCCTGCACCAAGCAGAGCGCGGTTGAAGAACCGGCCGACCAGTGGAACGGATACTTCAAATACCTGAAAGCCGGTGAATTGGTAAAAACCCTTTGGGCCGGCAAAAATATCAACGTAGGTACCGTTACCTATGGCATCGATGAAAATGCTAATTTCTATGCAACTTACGATTGCAGTTCCTCCGGATGGACCATTTCGGAAACCCATATGTATGCCGGAGATAAGATAGACATGCCACTGAACAAGCCCGGGACGCCCAAGATTGGTCTTTTCCCCAACTCGGGCTATCATAATCCAAGGGTCAGCACATTTACCTATTATGTCCCGCTGACATCCTTGCCTCCTTGTGAGCAACCCGGATTTGTCGTAACTGCCCACTGTGTAGTGCACAGTCCATCAAACCAGGAAGAAACCGCCTGGGCCGAAGGTGATTATACCTTTACCGACAAGGGCTGGGGATGGTATGATGTGTACTATTACAACCAGCCACCTAATGAATTCACGATCATTTATGGCACTTCCTACACTGATGGCTATCTGATTCTTTACCATGTCGATTTGACCAATGGCACTGCTGACCCGATCCTGCAGGAGTTTGTGGGAGATAATGCAGGTGTTTATGACGGCGCAGCCTTCGACCTTGAATCAGGGATGTTCTTTTTTGCCAATTACAACACCAAAGAGTTATGGGCTAATCAATTGAAAGATGAATATCCCTCCTTTAAGTCTGGAGACCTTATCGGGACGGCTGCCAGCGGCACCTTCTATAGCGGCGCTTATTATTACGTGGATGCAGTCCCGAATACCATTAACAAAGTGACCTTTACTACCGATTTTCAAATCGCCAATGAGATGGTCCTGAGCACCATTCCCAACTCAGTCACCGTGACTGACATCGCTATGAGCCCGGTAGGAGATTATCTTTATATCCTGGGCGAAGTCGATAACGGCGGAATGGAGCTGATCTCATGGAACGTTGCTACAAACACCTATTACACCATGAATATCGGCGTTAGTTCCGGCACACAAATGGCGTACGGCAGCGATGGGATATTGTATGTCATTGAGCCGGTTGCCGGGGGACAGGCAGTGACTGCTTACACAGTCAATACGGCCGACGGC
The DNA here is from genome assembly GCA_019429045.1 of Bacteroidales bacterium. Lineage (GTDB taxonomy): Bacteria > Bacteroidota > Bacteroidia > Bacteroidales > JAGOPY01 > JAGOPY01. The sequence goes on along the minus strand of JAHYJL010000118.1, from coordinate 3,841 downwards.
ACCCTGACCGTAATCGGTGACGGGGATATCATCATCATCGACGATCCCTTCAGTGACATCGCCACCGGCCCGATCATGTAAACCTTTAAAAAGGCAATTGATAATAATTTTCATCGTATTTTTGAAAGCCCGGTCCGTGTTGCGGTATCGGGCTTTTTTATAATGTTGAATTTTGAATGATTAATGAGAAATGAGAAATGAGTAATTATGAATTGGTGGGCTTTATATTACTTTGTCCTTAATTTCAGGATTAACCTTGTTAAGATGTTGCTGATCATGGTGAATAAGTTCATATTCTTTCTGACAGTAATAATGATTTGCTTTTCATTCCAGACAAGTGCGCAAAAGATGACCGACCTTGAGCGGCTCGGGGTGAAGGGCAAGGTACACTCGATCCTGGAAACCAAATATACCATCCTGGAAGAAAGTGCAGATATGGTCCGGGATAAGGCCATCCTGAGCAGGCTGACCATCTTCAACCCGGACGGTTATGAATCGGAGGTCACCACTTATGAGAACGGTAAAATCGCCTCAACTTCCCATTATTTTTTTGACGGAGAAGGGAAACAGGCTGAAATGAAAGAATATAAGCCCGATGGAACCCTCCGCCATACGGTTACGTATAACTATGATGACAAAGGGTTCAGGACTGAAGCGGTTTATCATTGGGTAGAACAAAGATTTTATGATAATAACCGGGAAAGGACCGAGCATGTCTTTGAGATCTTTGAAAGAAATATGTATTCCAGGGTGGTGTTTTTGAATGATTATCGTAGTTTGCCGCTGGAGGAGAACTACTTCAGGGACGATGGCAATCTTTCTTACAGGTATATCAACAAATATGATGTTTTCGGAAATAAAACGGTGATGACCTATATCAATCCGGGCGGAAGGACCTCCTGGATCACGAAATACAAATACGACCGGAACCAGAACCTGCTGGAAGGCAGGGTGTTTAAAAGCAACCGGACGGCGGTGAGCTCGAAGTTCACCAGCCAGTATGACCTGAATGGCAACTGGATCAGCCGGTATGAGAAGCGGGAGGTGGTGGATAATATACTGACGACACAGATTGAGCGGGGGGATTATCTGACGGAGAGGGAGATAGAATATTATTAAAGGAATTTTGAATTCTTAATTCTAAATTTTGAATTATTGATTATGAGAAAGTTATTATTGATTATTCTGTTGTCAGGCGGATGGGGGGTTATGGCGCAGGTGGGGGTCCATACTGATTTCCCACATGCGTCGGCGGCGATGGATATCCAGGCTACCGATAAAGGCTTATTGATCCCCAGGGTGGTATTAACCGGCGATTTAAACAATCCGAACCCTGTGAGCGCCCCTGCATTGGGACTGATGGTATTCAACGACGGGGCAAACCAGCCGCATGGCTTCTACTACTGGAATGGCAGCCAGTGGGTGGCGGTGGGTGGCGGTTCCGCCGGCAGCGATTTCTGGTCGCTTTACGGCAACGCGGGGACACAGCCGGCCAGCAATTTTGTCGGGACAACAGACGCCCGTGACCTGGCATTCCGTACCGGCAACCAGGAGCGGATGCGGGTGATGCAGGGTGGCCAGGTGGTCATTGGAAGCACAGCCCCATATTATGTGGAAGATCTTTTCACTGTTATCGGCAACTCATCACAAAATTCTGCCATCAATGCCTATTCACCCGTTACCGGGATGCATAGCGAAGGGGGTGTGTTCGGGATGATAAGCCTGGCTAACGCGGCCGATGGCTATGGCGTCTATGGACAGAATTTAAGCAGCAACGGTTATGGCATGACGGCCGTTGGCAGCAATAAATCACCCACCTTGCTGACCAATCGTTCCTTCGGGTTGTCGGCTACGGGAAATGACGGTATTCTGGCGTATGGAGCGACGGCTACCGGTAACGGGATCATCGCTGTCGGGAGCATGGGCGATACGGCATTCACCTCGCCGGACGGTTCCGGGGGCGCCTTTACCGGCTTCCATGGGGTTTATGCCCGGGCGCGCAACACAGCCGGCACGGGCATTATCGCTTCAGGGAATTATCTGGAAACCTATACGCTGGGTGGCGGCAGCGGCGGCGCTTTCACAGGCAATGTGGTCGGTGTGGCCGGCTGGGCAACCAGCACCACCAGCGGCTATGGCGGATACTTCTCCGGTAACCATGGAGCATATATAAAAGCTATGAATTCTTCTGCCGGGAATGGGATCATTGCAATGGGAAACGGCGGCTCCGGGAGCCTCCTGGGTCAGGGAGGCGGGGGCACTTTTACAGGTTACCATGGTAGCTATAGCAGGGGGACTAATTCAGCCGGTATCGGAATCATTGGTGTTGGCAGTAACTTAACGGCATATCCCGCTCCTGACAACGGTAGCGGAGGTTCTTTCTATGGATACCATGGTCTGGTAAGTAAAGGTGGGGATCCAACTGCCGGTACGGGTGTTATCGGCGCTGGTAACGATATCCCCACTAGTACTATTGTCACCTTGACCACCGGCAGCGGCGGCGCATTCACCGGCTACCACGGCGCTTTCGGAAAGGGTGTCAATATTGCCGGCGGGACCGGGATCATCGGATTAGGCAATAACCTCTCCTCTTACAATGTTTACTCCAGCGGCAGCGGCGGCGCGTTCACCGGCATCCAGGCAGGCGCCGTTGGGTATGCCACCAATACAACGACCGGAACAGGGGTCATCGGAGCTGGGAATAATCTTGATCCGATTACCCATGCCTCAGGATCGGGAGGCGCATTTACCGGATTCGACTTCGGGGTATGCGGTTATTCAACAAACACAAGCACCACTTCAGGTACAATCAGGGCTGGTGGATATTTTGAAACAGCCGATGGACGCTATGCCTATGTTGCCGTTTATAACCAGTCATCACAGAACAACAGGAAAATTATAGGGTCCGCCGGGGTTAGCACGATTGTGAAAAATACACAGGGTGAACTGATTACCTTAACATGTCCTGAAGCGCCGGAGGAATTATTCATGGATTTCGGGATCGGACAATTGGTCGACGGTTTTGCCCATATTCCAATTGACCCGGATCTTTCCATCAATATCAACGTTTCCGAAAATCATCCTTTAAAAGTTTTCATTACTGCGGAAGGCGAATGCAATGGAATGTATGTAACGAATAAGTCATCCACCGGCTTTGATGTGAAAGAATTGCAAGGTGGAAGGTCAAATGTTGCATTTTCCTGGCAGATAGTGGCCACGCGGGCAGACGAAGAATTTACCGGCAGGGATGGAATTGCAAGGGTATCAATTAGCAGTGATCGCTTCCCTCCCGCTCCCGGCCCGCTGGAATCCGTTACACAGGCGACCCGCACCGCCCCGGTGGTGAGCGAGGTCAATGAAGGAAATATCATCGAGATAAAAGATGAATTCGAAGTGAAGGTAATGGAGCCGGTGATCGAAACCATCAAACGTTTACCGGAAACTGTGCCTTCGGAGATGAAAAAGATGAATGATTAGCAGCTTACGGCATACCATACTTCTTTGCCTGGCAGCCAGCATGGCATTGCTGCCATGGCTGCCCCTGCATTCCCAGGTCTCCATAAGCCCGGGGGGATGGATCACCGTGAAAGATGGCGGCTCGCTGATGATCGGCACCGACCTGCACATCAAATCGGTAGCTGGCGCTTCGGGCTACCTGGTGGACCAGACGCCCGCCGGCAGCGTGACCATTACCGGCGATATTTCCGTCGAAAGATATATGACGCCGGATACCTGGCACAATATCGCCTCTCCCGTCAGCAACGCCACAAGCGGCGTTTTCACCGGCACCGACCTGGTCTTCTGGTACAATGAAGCGCTCATATTGAACGACTGGAACTTC
>JAHYJL010000117.1 GCA_019429045.1 Bacteroidales bacterium | reverse complement strand
TGTATTTATACAAAATCATGGTGAAAAACCATGCAGGGCAGGTTGCTGCAAAGGACGGGAAACTTGTTTTGCTGAAATAACCGGATTTTTTTTTTGCTTTGCAGGCAACTTTCGGCACAGGAATGTTGTCTGCTTTAGAAAGAATTATGAAAAACAGCTACCTCCACATAATCATTACCATCGCTTTGGGTCTCTTACTTCATTTACCGTCTCAGGCGCAGGATGGAGGTTTTTTCAATGGTAATCTTGAATGGCAGCCGCCAAAAGAGCTTATCGCCGGGGAACCGCTGTTGTATTTTGAGAGAGCGGTGAACCATGCTGATTTCGGGCTTTTGCCTGTTTTTTATCACCGTTTCCGGCAACCGGGGCAAGGACAGCTATTGGAAATTTCTTTTGTGGAAGGTCAATGGGAATATCAACTATCTGAAGAACTCAAAAGCATTGAGGAAGTAGTGATGATAGGCGAGGAACCGTTAATTATTGTGGTTCCGGAAACAGTTCAGAAACGCAGATATTATGCCATATACCTGCTCCCATTCAGAAAAGCGGGCGAGAACGGGGATTTTGAAAGGCTTACCTCATTCAGTTTAAGTTACTCATGGAATGAAGAAGCTCAGGCTGAGCTGTTCAGTCAGGGAGCAGGCCGGAGCTATGCTTCTCACTCGGTACTGAGGACGGGTGAATGGTCCCGGCTATCGGTTACGCAGACGGGCATTTACCGGCTTGATTACCAGGATCTCATTGTGATGGGAATCGATCCCGGATCAATCGACCCGCGCCAGATCAGGATTTATGGCAACGGCGCCGGTATGCTGGAAGAGACCAATGCACAGCCCAGGTCAGATGACCTGGTGGAGAATACTATTTTTATTTATGGGGAGGAAGACGGGATATTTGATGAGACCGACTATATCCTTTTTTATGGGGAAGGGCCTGTAGCCATAAAGTACAATAATTTTTTCCAGAAATTTGAGCATGAGGTTCATTTTTATTCGGACGAAACCTTTTATTTTCTGACTGTTGACCAGGGAGGCGGGAAGCGGATACAACCAGGAGAATTGATCTTTGAGGATCCAACGCATGAGGTTTATCATTCGGAGGATTTGATTTATCATGAAAGGGATGATATAAATCTCATCAAGTCGGGAAAAATTTGGTATGGGGAGGTTTTTAACGATCAGCTTCGCTATAATTTCAGCTATGATCTGCCTTTTGCCGAACCGGAAGAGGCGATCTACATAAAGGTTAGTCTTGCCGGAAGGGCCACAACGGCTACCACCTTCAATTTTTATGCTAACGATGAATTTATTTCAAAGATAGATGTACCGTCTGTGACTCTCGGTTCCAATACATATGCCCGCCCGCTTTTGTCCAATTTTCTGACTGTATATCCGGATGGCAACACACTGGAAGTCGGAATTGAATTTGAGAAGAAAGGCGACAATGACCGGGGTTGGCTGAACTATTTCAATTTGAATTATCTCCGGAAGCTGGTTTTTGATGAGGGGCATCTTCTTTTCAGGGATACGCGGGTGGCCGGGCCTGGCCATATAGCCAGGTACCATCTGCAAACGCAGGTTCAGTATCCTGTTGTCTGGGATGTGACCCATCGTGGGGAGATCATGGCGCAAACATTACAGCCGGCAGATTATGGTTATTCATTTAAGGCGAGGGCTGATGAGATCCGCTCGTATATCATTTTTGACGGGACAGCTTTTCTGCAGGCCCGCTTCGTAGAAAAGGTGGAGAACCAGGACCTTCACGGGCTGCCGCAGGTCGATTATCTGATCATCAGCCATCCTTTATTCCTGGAACAGGCTAACCGCCTGGCCGATTTTCACCGCCAGTTTTCCGGCATGACGGTAGCAGTGGTCACTCCGCAGCAGGTTTACAATGAATTCTCTTCCGGCGCGCAGGATGTGACGGCGATCCGTGATTTTGCCAAAATGTTTTATGACAGGGACGACGAAGGAAGCGGGCTGAGATATTTGTTACTTTTCGGCGATGCTTCTTATGATTACAAAGGCCGCATCCAGCCCGATCATAACTTTGTACCCACATACCAATCGCGCGAGTCGCTCAACTATGCCGGCTCATTTGTCACGGATGATTATTTTGGATGCCTGGATGATGATGAGGGCAGCAATGGTTCTGGCACGGTAGATATCGGGATAGGCAGACTGCCGGCACATACGGTAGAGCAGGCAGAGGCCATGGTTGACAAGATACTGCATTATGCTTCCAATTCACTGAACAATTTTAGCCCCTGGCGCAATGAGATTTTCCTGGTGGGAGATGATGAGGACAATAACATACACTTAAACCAGGCGGAGGGTCTTGCCGAGATCACCCAGAACCTGGGCCCGGTTTATAACATTAAGAAGATTTACCTGGATGCTTTTGCCCAATTGCAAACACCTGCCGGGGCGCGTTACCCGGATGCTTATGAAGCAATAACCAAAGCGGTTGACGAGGGGTGCCTGATCATAAATTATACCGGACATGGCGGCGAAATCGGATGGGCCGGTGAAAGGGTGCTGGATATACCGGCTATCCAGGCTTTCAGGAACCTGGACAATCTGCCGGCATTTGTGACAGCCACCTGCGAGTTCAGCCGTTATGATGACCCCGGGCTCACCTCTGCCGGCGAGTTGGTCCTCCTGAACCCTTATGGTGGAGGTATTGCATTGTTCACCACTACACGCCTGGCATATTCGCAATCGAACTACGCGTTGAACAAGCGTTTTTATGAAGCGGCTTTTATTCTTGACAGTATCTCCGGTAAATATCCCCGCATGGGCGATTTGATCCGTTTATCCAAAACGCCGTCAAACCAGAATATCAAGAATTTCGTTTTACTTGGCGACCCGGCGCTGATGCTGGCATACCCTCAAATGAAAGTGCGCACCCTTTCGGTGATCAATGAGAATGCTGCCCGCCCGGCGGATACGATCCATGCCATGTCTGTTGTGACGATCACCGGGCAGGTGGAAGATCTGATCGGAAACAAGCTGCACGGCTTCAACGGCCTTTTGTACCCGACAGTTCTGGATAAACCGGTCCTTTATAAAACAAGGGGGAATGACCTGACCAGCAAAGTGCAAAATTTCTATATGCAGGATCGGGTATTGTACAAGGGATTGATCACTGTGACCAATGGGGAGTTCAGTTTCACCTTCGTCGTACCCAAAGATATATCATACCAGATGGGCGAAGGTAAGATCAGTTATTACGCTGTTGACACCAATACTTTCCTGGATGCGCATGGCCACGATATGATCTGGATCGGCGGCAGTGACAGCCTGGGAATAGCCGATACGAAGGGCCCCGATATAAAGCTTTATCTTAATTCGCTCAGTTTCATATCGGGAGATATTACTACCCCTGAACCATTGCTGATTGCCTGGCTTTTCGATGAAAGCGGCATCAACACCGTAGGAAACGGTATCGGGCACGATATCGTCGCAGTGATCGATAATAATTACCAGATGCCAATCGTGCTGAACAATTACTACAGGCCACTGGAAAACAGTTACCAGCAGGGAGATATCCAATACCGGCTGGGGCCATTTGAGAACGGCACCCATACGCTGACCCTCAAAGCCTGGGATGTGCTAAATAATTCATCGGAAGCCACCATCAGTTTCCGGGTCAATACAGGGGCCAGGCTTATGATCAGCAATGTTTACAGTTATCCTAACCCGACACGGGTGGGAACGTGGTTTGTGTTTGATCATAATAAACCCGGCGCCTCTTATGATGTTACCATACAAATCTTTAATTTAATGGGGCAGCAAGTCCATAACCTGACCTACTCATTCTCTTCGGAAGGTATTTCTTCAGATCCCTATTACTGGAACGGTAAGGATTCCAGCGGTAATGAACTTTCATCCGGATTATATGTTTATCACCTGTTGGTCAGATCTGATGACGGTTACATGGCAGAGGCCAGCCGGAAAATAATCCTGGCCAGATAATAAGATTATTGTTAGAACGTTAAGACATTCAATACAATATTGTTTTGAATAAATCGTTACTTTTGCACCTTCAATTTTTTAAGTGATTTTTTAAACCAAAATTCGGAATGAAAAGAGGATTATTTGCTGTCTTACTTGTTATCATTTACTCTTTACAATCAGAAGCTCAAAATGTTGATGAATGGGCTGGTCAATCGGGAAGCCGGGTTATTACAACTGCTGTTCCTTTTCTGATCATTGGACCCGACGCCCGTTCGGGCGGGATGGGGGAAGCCGGAGTGGCATCAGATCCGGATGCGAATTCAATGCACTGGAACCCGGCCAAATATGCCTTCATCGACAAGCAATTCGGTTTTGCCATGTCATACAGCCCCTGGTTACGCAAGCTGGTAAATGACATCAACCTGGCTTATCTGACGGGGTTTTACAAGATCGATGACCGGCAGGCCGTGGCCGCTTCGTTGTTATATTTTTCACTGGGCGACATTACTTTTACCGATGAATTCGGTGGGGAACTGGGAACATACAAACCAAATGAGTTCTCACTCGATGCGACATACAGCCGTAAGTTCAGTGAGGTGATATCAGGAGCTGTAGCGGCCAGGTTTATCTATTCCAATCTAACGCAGGGCCAGTTTGTGCAGGGTATTGAAACCAGTGCAGGCACCTCTGTTGCGGCCGATGTGGCCGTTTTTTACCAGAAGGAAGTGGATCTTGGGAATATTGACGGCGAAGTTTCGTGGGGCATCAACCTGTCGAATATCGGTAACAAAATCGCTTACAGCAAGGCGGCGATCAAGCGGGATTTTATTCCCACCAACCTGAGAATCGGCGCCGGACTCAAGATGAATTTCGATGATTACAATTCGCTCACTACATTACTGGACTTTAATAAATTACAGGTTCCGACACCACCTATCTATCTGAGCGATTCTTCAGGACCGGTTTTTGATGCGGAAGGCAATCAGATCGTTGCCAAGGGAATGAGCCCGGATGTATCTGTTGTACAGGGTATTATACAATCATGGTATGACGCCCCTTATGGATTCAGCGAGGAGATGCGGGAATGGGCCATTGCTTTCGGGTTGGAATACTGGTATGCCAAACAGTTCTCGTTGCGGGCCGGTTTCTTTTATGAAGACAAGACCAAGGGGAACCGGAAGTTCTTTACGGTTGGGGCGGGCTTGCGTTATAGTGTTTTCGGCCTGGATCTCTCTTACCTGATCCCGATGGAGCAACAGCATCCCCTGGAGAATACCCTGCGTTTTACTTTGTATTTCAACTTTGACCCTGCTACCAGGGCGCAGACAGACAGGCCAAGACAATAAATGGAATGATAATAAATGGAATGATTAAGATAAGAGAATAAGTTTAAAATAGATAGTTATTGCTCTTTCTAATTAATTTTCACCAAACTAAGATTAGCTATTTCAACATGTACCGTTCCTGCACTGTTTTGTGCAAAGCGAATGTTTACTTCATCATATTCATCCAGTTCAACAATTCCGGAGAATGATATATTCTGAGACTTTCCTCCTTCTTTAAACCACATACGTCCACAAAGGTTATCCTGAAGGGTTTCATTGACAAATAATGCCACATCGTCGATCTTTCCACCACCAGGCAACTGGATGGCAGCGTTGAAAGAGACACTATATCTTCCAAAAACAGGTGCGTCGAGGGTTGAGGCATCAAAGCCGATTCCGTTGGTATTTCCCGCAACAGCCGTGGTCCATGGGACATAACCACCACCTGAGGTGATATTGATATTTGAATATGACCCAATAGGATTGAACTCATACATTTCACCGTAAATACCTGATCCTCCGTTTTCCAGGATATTTTCCATGACCTGTTCCATAGTGGCCATGGAACCCCATCTTGCACCGTTCCAAATGTAAAGGCCCGTGGTCAGGTCTCCGCCTATATTGAAAACCATCAAACCTGTTGCCGGGTTATTGACCGGGTAGGTTCCATTTTCTATACTAACAAGTGACACTCTGGGGATAAGCATCCCTTTATCGGAAGCGTTGATATCGAGCATTGCGCTGGGATCGGGTGCAGACCCGGAAGAGTTGATGGAAACTTGTGAAAAAGCAAACGCTGGGATAAACAAAAGGATTAGTAAAAAAATTTCCGGTTTTTTCATGATTCAATGATTTGGGTTTAAAAAACTCTTAGGGGGAAAGCGGGTGCAAAAGTATAAATTTATTGACAAAAAACAAAAAATTAAACTATAAAAAAAATTTTTCCATGAAGTTCACCAGGTAAACCTTGCCGGTGGCGCGTGTCAGCGCCGTGTACAGCCACCGTAGATATTCCGAATTGATCATTTCTTCCTTGAGATAACCCTGATCGATAAAAACATGCTGCCATTGTCCACCCTGGGTTTTATGGCATGTCATGGCATACGCGAATTTAACCTGAAGAGCATTATAATAGGGGTTGGTCCTGACTTTTTCCAGCCGTGTCCGCCGCTGGGGGATATCGTTGTATTCTTCCATCACTGCCTGGAACAATTTTTTATTCTCTTCATCCGGCAGGGCAGGACCGTCGGTCGTCAGCACATCGAGCATAATCTTCAGGTCGTGAACCGGTTCACCGGGATAATCTACCAGGCGGATCGACACATCTGCAAAGCGAAATCCATATAATTCTTCTATGTAGCGGATGCTCAGCAGTTCAATGATATCGCCGTTTGCGATAAAACCGGGGTCTGATTCAGGATCGAGCCAGAAATAATTATTGCGGACCACCATCAGGAAGTCCCCCGAGGCAATCTCATTTTCCATGAACAGGATGCGGTTGCGAATTTCGCGGTTAAAGAGATTCGCCCTTTTATTGGACCGGCAAATGACGATGGTTTCTCCGGTTCCGGCTGCGGAATAAGCTTCCTGCAGGGTCTCCTCCATTTCCCCACCTGACAGGCGGATCACATCTCTCATGCCAGACAAATGAAAAAGGGGAAAAACAACCTCGCCGGAGTCAAGGATGTCCCGTATCCTTGTGGCGTTTGTAAGGATGCCTGATTCAAGTGACTGGCGCATCACTTCAGTCAGTTCGTGCGTGTATAATTTCAGGTTATAGCGGGATTTCAGGGATTTTATATCAAGTGCCGGACTGATATCCATTCCAACAGGCGGAAGCTGGGCTGTATCCCCGATAAGAAGCATTTTACCTCCTTCAGCGGAATAAACATACTCAACCAGGTCATCCAAAAGGTTTCGGGAGGAAAAGAGCTGGTTGCGATCCTGGTAACTGCCTGCGATCATGGAGGCTTCATCGATGATGAACAGGGCATTCCGGAACAAATTTTTCTGAAGGACAACCGCGATGGTACCATCTTTGCCTATACGCTGGAAGTAGATCCGTTTGTGAATGGTAGAGGCCTGCTGTCCGGCGTAGCCTGAAAACACTTTGGCCGCCCGGCCGGTGGGTGCAAGAAGCACCGATCTTTTGCGCATCATTGCCAACGCCTTAACCATGGCGCTGATGAAACTCGTTTTGCCGGTGCCGGCATAACCCTTTAACACAAACACCGCCATCGGGTCGGTATCGGATAGAAAGGCTTCCAGCTTCTCACCAAGAATGAACTGCCCCCGGGTCGGTTCGTAAGGGAAGAATTGTTGGAGGTGGTTCAGGAATTGCACTGTGTTTCTTGTTTCTTGTTTCTTGTTTCTTGTTTCTTGTTTCTTGTTTCTTGTTTCTTGTTTCTGGTTTCTGGTTTCTGGTTTCTTGTTTCTGGTTTCTTGTTTCTGGTTTCTTGTTTCTGGTTTCTTGGTTCTGGTTTCTTGGTTCTTGGGTATTAATATGGTTTTCCCAATAGCACGGGTTCTATATCTTTTGTGATGTCTGTGAGCTTTATCCTGGCAAAGGTATTAAAAACCTCCGGGCCGGCTGGGAATTCCACGGGCACATAGTGCTGGCCATAGCCTTTGGCATGATGGGTACGTGGATTTATTTTTTCAACCAATACGATCTGTTCTTTACCGATGAGCGAGGAGCGGTATATCCGTTTGTTTTCCACCGATATATCCCGTATGATCCGGCTTCTTTCCTGCCTGATCTTCTCCGGCACCTGGTCGGGCATTCTTTCGGCCCTTGTTCCGGAACGTACCGAGTATTTGAAAGTGTGGATGTGACTGAATCCGATGTCCCTTACAATTTTACATGTTTTATTAAAATCCGCATCCGTTTCACCCGGGAACCCGACGATAATATCGGTCGTTAAATTAAAATCGGGATAACGGTTTTTAATCTGGTTCACAATGTCCAGAAAAGTGGTCACATTGTAAAACCGGCGCATTTGCAGGAGAATGCGATCGGAGCCACTTTGAAGGCATAAGTGGAGATGGGGGGTGAGTTTGGGATGGCTGAAGAGGTCGAACAGCCTGTCGCCGAAGCCTTCGGGTTCAATAGAGGAGATACGCACTCTGAAGTCGCCGGGCAGATTGAGGATTTGCTCCACCAATCGCTCGAAATCCAACCCGTCATGATCATAACGGCCTATGTTGACACCGGTGAGGACGACTTCCCTGAAACCGGCATTGACTACCTGGCGGATATTTTCCAGGATATCTGCAGCGGGCCGGCTGACGGCCCTGCCGCGGACTTTCGGCACTATGCAGAAAGTGCAGAAATTATTGCAGCCATCCTGGATCTTGATGTAGCTACGGGTGTGGAAGGTTTTGTCGGCCGGTTCGAAGCCGAACAGGTCGCGCCCCAGCTCGTCCGTACTGATGGTTTCACCTTTGAAATGGGCGTCGACCAGTTGAAAAAGGGAGGTTTTCCGGGCATTTTCAGCAAAATAGGTAACGCCTTCAATTTGCTGCAGTTTCTCTTTTTGCCCGTCAACCATGCATCCTGTTACCACTACCACAGGTTTGTCAGGACGGCGCACCGCCTGGTGGATGGCCTTGCGCGACTTGGCGTCGCCCTGGTTCGTCACAGTGCAGGTGTTGATAACATAAATGTCTGCCTCATCAGCGAAATCAACCACTTCATAACCATTCCGGCGGAACTGCGCAACGAGCGCATCGGTTTCGAACTGGTTCAGCCGGCAGCCGAGGGTTTTGAAGGCTATTTGTTTCCCCCCTCCCTT
>JAHYJL010000116.1 GCA_019429045.1 Bacteroidales bacterium | reverse complement strand
GGTGTTAATCCAAAAGATGCACCGGCTTTTGACATGATCCGCGCTTCGGTGAACCTGGTCGTTGCCAGTACCCTAATTGCACTGGGAACATCCTTAAAGCTGCCGTTATCAACCACTTATGTAACATTCATGGTAGCCATGGCGACCTCTCTCTCGGACCGGGCCTGGGGAAAGGATAGTGCAGTGTACCGTGTGACTGGAGTATTTGTTGTTATTGCAGGATGGTTCCTGACGGCCCTGACAGCCTTTGTCATCGCTGGTGTCTTCGCTTCAGTCCTCAAAGTTACCGGCCCCATCGGTACGATCATCCTTGTGGGTCTTGCCGTCTTCTCAGTGATCAGGACTCAGGTACTGTTTCGAAGAAGAGAGAAGAGAAAGTTTGCCGAAATTAGTCTTGGAGCTTTGGAAGAGAAAATCACTCCGGATAACCTGGTCAGTCATTGCTCTGTCAAGGTTAATTCTATCCTTGTCATCATTCCTGACTATCTGCAAAAAACTTATGAAGCGCTGATGCAATACAGCCTCCGTGATTTAAAGAAGATCAACCAGCAAATTGCGGAATTAAATGACGATATCCGGCATGAAAAGATATCATTCCCCCAAAAGATCCAGAAATTCCCCGAGGATTTCATCGATACGGGCAGTTACTACATCCAGGTACTGGATTATCTGAAAGAGGTGGGAAATTGCATGACCTTTATCGTAAAACCCAGCCTGGATCATGTCGACAATAATCACCAGGAGCTGACACCGGCGCAGCATGAAGAGCTTGCACAGCTTTCGAAAGACATTGCGGAGTATTACAGTGAAATCATTGTCAGGTTAAAAGGTGACGGGGTAAACGATAGTGAAAAAATCCGGCAGATGGAGCATATCCTGGTGGAACTTATCGGGAAATTTAAAAAGAGGCAGATCAAAAGGATCAAGACCGGTGAATCCAAGACCCGGAACAGCATGTTATACCTGGCCATCCTCGAAGAAACCAAGAAGCTTGTAATCTATACCCACAGTGTGATCAAAGCGCTCGATGAGCTGCTCAGAAGCCGGCCCTGACCATCCGGTCCTTTTTCCGGATATCTTTCCTTAATTCCACATTCGTGAATCCGTACTCTCTGAATAACGCTGCAGTTTCCCGGCCTAAGTTTTCATTGATTTCAACATAAACTAACCCTTGATTTATCAACCTGTTCCGTGAAAAATCCGCAATCGCATGATAATATACAAGTGCATCATTATCCGGCACAAATAATGCACCGGGCGGCTCAAAATCCAGTATATTTCTTTTCATGGAAAGTCTCTCCATCTCCCTGACATAAGGAGGATTACTGACGATAACATCAAATTTTTCAAAATTTACCCATTCCTCCCGGTTGCTTATATCAGCCTGGCGGAAATCTATCTTCATATTGAGTTGAAAAGCATTTCCGGATGCCACCGCAAGGGCCTCCGGCGAGATATCAAGGGCCGTCAGAACAGGATCGTAAAGCGATTCCCCCAGCGCCAGGATAATGCAACCGCTTCCTGTGCCAATATCCAGCACCTTCATCTTCGGCCTGTGTGAAAAATCATCAACAATCCATTGTACCAGTTCTTCCGTTTCGGGCCTGGGAATCAAGACATGCCGGTTCACTTTCATCTCCAATCCATAGAAGTAGGCATTTCCCGTTACATATTGAATGGGCTTGCCATTTTTGAGTTCATCCGCTGCAACAGTCAGCCTGGCAACCATAACATCATCCAGAATCAGTCCGGGGTTAATGACCGCTTCTTCAGAACTAATCCCGGCAATAGATGCCAGTAACCAATAGACCATGGTACGGCTTTCGGCAATTTCAAAAGATGAACCAAGCGCCGAAAGAAGTCTCTGTTTTAGTTCTTGAACGCTTAACATTTATTGATAATCAGCAATTTAGTATCATCTAATTTCAGGAAGATGAAGGTAAGGGTTTTTTAGGTCTGAATAAATCATTATCTTTATAAAATAATTCTCAATATTTTTATGAAAGACGATATTCTCATCATCGGGGAACATCACAGGAAAGCCGCCGGGCAAATCATCCCATTGATTTTACCAGGGATCAAGAATAAACCAGGGAAGTATCTGGTGACTGTGGCAGGGGAATCGGGTGCCGGTAAATCTGAAATTGCCTCAGCCATGGCAAACATGCTGGACAAAGCCAATATTAACACTTATATAATTCAGCAGGACGATTACTTCATATTACCGCCAGTCACCAACGCGGAAAAAAGAGTGCAGGATATCGCCTGGGTCGGCCCCGGAGAGGTAAAAATCGATTTACTCAACCGGCAAATCAAAGAGATCCTGAAAGGGAAATCTGTTATTGAAAAACCGCTGGTCATCTTCTTAGAAAATTTCATCACGGAAGAAAAAATCGATATTTCAACATACCGGGTGATCATTTTTGAGGGTACCTACACCAGCCTGCTGGAAAATATTGATTGCCGGATATTTATTGACCGGGATTACATGGACACTTCCGAAGACCGTTTGAGGCGCAACCGTGAAAAGCAGGACGCGTATCTTGAAAAAATTCTTAAAATCGAGCACAACATCATATCATCACATCTTGAATTAGCTGATATCATCATCACCAAAAATTTCGACGTAACCAAACCATGAAAGAACATTCCTATCAGCGTATCGCCATGCTCAGCACACATGGCTATTTTGATCCTGTTCCCCTGCTGGGCCAGACCGATACGGGCGGACAGGTGCTCTATGTGCTGGAACTGTCCAAAGCATTGTCGAAGATGGGAATTGCAGTAGACATTTATACCCGGTGGTTTGATCCCAAACGTGTGCAAATTGACCCCGTACCCGGCTGCCCTGAAGTGAGGGTGATACGTATCCCCGCCGGTCCACAGGAATTTGTCATTAAGGAAGATATCTATCCTTTGCTGCCCGAACTGAGCGCTAACCTTTCCGCTTTTATCCGCACGCACGGCCTTGATTATGACCTGTTTCACGGGCATTATGTGGATGCAGGCATCATCACCATCGATCTGATCAGGGAATTTGGCAAACCAGGCTACTTCACCGCCCATTCCCTGGGCGCCTGGAAAAGGGAAAGAATGGACGGTGACCCTGTTGAAATGGAACGGCAATTCAATTTCAAGCACCGCATCGAAGAGGAGAAACACATTTATAACAGCCTGAACGGGCACACGGTCACGTCAAAACTTCAGCTCGATAAGCTCCATGAACATTATAACTATAACAAAAATAATGTAGTCGTTATTCCACCGGGGGTCAATATCCACAAATTCAAACCGTTACAGCCAGGTGAACCACCTGTAAAAACAGGCCTTCCCGGGAAATACATATACTGCCTGAGCCGCATCGACAGCAACAAGGGTTACGATTTGCTGCTGAATGCCTTTGCAAAGGTCTGCCAGGAAATTGATGACGTTTGCCTGGTCTCAGGCGGCGGCTCAGTACACCCTGAACCAAGGGAACAGGAGGTGCTGGACATGATGTACAGCATTATGAAAGAGAAAAACATCGAAGATAAGGTCATTTTCGTCGGGCATGTGATTGAGCATTTGATGGTTCCCTATTACCAGAACGCACGGTTTTTCGTGATGCCATCCATCTTTGAACCATTCGGGATGACAGCACAGGAATCAATGGCCAGCGGTGTACCTGTGATTGCCTCAAAATTCGGCGGGATCAATACGGTACTCACGCATGAAAAAGATGGCTTATTGATAGATCCATCTGATATTGAAGAATTCGCCGGAAGCATGATTCGTCTTTTAAATGACAATACATTGAGAGAGGGCCTTGGAAAAGAGGCCTCCAAACTTATCAGGGGTAATTTTAGCTGGGAAGCGATGGCCGAACGGCATCTTGAGTTTTACACGAATTATGCGAAATTCCCCGGTTAATTATTCAGAAATGGCTGAGAGCGAATTGATGGATGACCAGTATAAAACGCTTGAATCTCCTGCGGAAGGTATTTTTAAAGACAAAGGCAGCCGGTTTATCGCCCATGCCTTGCCCGCCGGCTCACTGGATGAGGTCCGACAGCAACTGGAAAGCCTGAAAAGAAAATATCATGACGCACGGCATCATTGTTATGCTTACCGCCTGGGAGAACCTCCTTATGATTTCCGGTACAATGACGACGGAGAGCCGTCGGGCACTGCAGGGAAGCCTGTTTACGGTCAAATTCAGTCATTCGGGCTGACCAACCTGTTGATCGTGGTGACAAGATACTTCGGCGGTATTAAACTGGGCACCGGAGGCCTGATCCAGGCATATAGGGCGGCTGCGCGGGATGCCATCACCAATGGTAACATCATTATTAAAAACTGGATGATATCCTTGAAGGTCTCACATGAATATGCATGTATGAACGATGTAATGCGCACCCTGAAAGAAGAAAATGCCAGGATACTAAAACAGGAATTCATTTCAGAACCTATTATCTTGCTGGAAATCAGGAAAGGAAAGAAAGCAGAAATCATCCAGAAATTAAAATCAATAGAGAAAGTTGAAGTAAGTGTAATTTAGAGTAATTTTAAATCGATTTTTGTTGAAAGTTCTGTTTTTATTTTGTACTTTTTGCGTCCTGAAATTATAAAATTCAAAATATAGAATATCAGCTTATTAGTTATGACTGCTTGATATTTTTCCCTGTGGCCCATATAAGCTAAAAATAAGAATTTGTCAAGCGGTTTATTATTTTTTTTTAAACTTTTTTAATTTGACTTTTGTTGAGTAGCTGACGGAGCAGGGTTGCCAAGTGTCATAAAGGGCCGGCAGGTAGAACAAAAGTTTCAGAACCAGGATTTTAACTTATATAGCAAAGCGGGGGCTTTAATATGAAAAAAACTTGTACCGAGGTATGGGATAATTGTTTGAAGGTGATAAAGGATAATATCCACTACCAGAGTTTCAAGACATGGTTCCTTCCCATTAAACCCCTGAAACTTGAAAATAGCGTCCTGACCATACAGGTGCCCAGCCAGTTTTTTTATGAATGGCTGGAAGAGCACTACATAGTTTTACTAAAAAAGACGATCAAGAAGGAGCTGGGGACTGAAGGCCGGCTGGAATACAGTGTACTGATGGAGAATAATTATGATAACCCTGAGCCGCTCTCGATTAAAATACCGGCATCCAATAAAAAGGCGCTGGCAAATCCATCTGTTTCCATGCCAATCGACCTGAACCGTGGCACTTCCAAAGAAATTCCGAATCCATTTGTGATTCCCGGCCTGAAAAAAATTAAGGTCAATTCGCAACTGGTAGATAATTATTCGTTCGAGAATTTCATTGAAGGCGATTGTAACCGCCTGGCAAGATCAGCAGGATTTGCCGTTGCTGAGAACCCAGGTAAAACAGCATTCAATCCACTTTACCTTTACTCAAATGTCGGCTTGGGGAAAACACACCTGGCACATGCCATCGGCATACAGGTGAAGAATAATTTCCCCGACCGGACCGTGTTGTATGTTTCAACAGAACAATTTGTCGGCCAGTATATCGAATCGGTAAGAAATAACAACCAGAACGATTTTGTCCATTTTTACCAGATGATCGACGTGCTCATCATGGACGACATCCAGTTTCTCTCCGGCAAAGAAAAAACACAGGATGTTTTCTTTCATGTTTTTAACCAGTTACACCAAACCAGCAAGCAGCTCGTCCTGACTTCCGACAAGCCCCCCGTAGAGATGAAAGGCATTGAGCCCCGTTTGTTGTCACGGTTCAAATGGGGACTGGCCGCAGATCTGCAACCCCCCGATCTTGAAACGCGCATTGCCATCCTGCAGAAAAAACTCTACCACGATGGTATTGAGATGCCGGAAGAGGTGATCGAGTACCTGGCCTATAGCATCAATACCAACATCCGTGAACTGGAAGGCGCCCTTATCTCCATCATGGCCCAGTCGTCACTGAACAAAAAACCCATTACCCTGGAATTGGCCAAGCAAATGATCGATAAATTCGTCAAAAGCACTTCCAGAGAAATATCTATCGACTTCATCCAGAAGATTGTGTGCGATTATTTCAACCTCCCGGTTGATTCCATTAACTCTAAAACACGTAAACGGGAAATCGTTCAGGCACGCCAGCTTTCGATGTATTTTGCAAAAAAACACACCAAAGCATCACTGGCCACGATCGGTCTGCACTGTGGAAATAAAGACCATGCCACTGTTCTGCACGCCTGCAAAACGGTGAATAACCTGATCGATACCGACAAGCAGTTCCGGGTATATGTCGAAGAACTCGACAAAAAGATCAAGATGCAATAAATCCTGACAGGTTATATCCGGCCATTTTACCTATTTTTACATCATGAAGATATTGTTTGTATGCCTCGGCAATATTTGCCGTTCCCCCCTGGCTAAAGCTATTATGGTCGATAAGATCAGAAAGAAGAACCTGACGGCAGAGGTCGATTCTGCCGGCTTTGAGCCATTTCACCGGGGCGATCCGGCCGACCGGCGCTCGGTAGAAGTGGCGGCCAGGCATGGCATCGACCTGGATCACCATGTTGCCAGACTATTTACTGCAAGGGATTTCGACCGTTTTGACCGGATTTACGTGATGGACAGCATCAATTATTCCGACGTTATGGGCATGGCCCGTAGCGGTGAGGATGAAGCCAGGGTAGACTATATCCTGAACCTCGTCGACCCCGGCAAAGACCTGCATGTTCCGGATCCATGGTACGGCGGCAGAGAGGGCTTTGAGAATGTATTCAAAATGCTTGACACAGCCTGTGAAAGATTGGCTGAAGAAATCGACACCAAAAACAAATCACAGTGAAATCGATATGATCCCCGACCTGCCGACGATAGAAGCTGCTGCGGAAAGGATACGGCCCTATGTACACCGGACACCTGTACTGACATCCGAAGGCATTAACCACCTGCTGAATTCCACGCTCTTTTTTAAGTGCGAGAATCTTCAGAAAGCAGGCGCTTTCAAATCGCGCGGTGCCTGCAACGCCGTGTTTTCGCTGCCGGATGACCTCGTTTCAAGTGGTGTGGCTACCCACTCTTCCGGGAATCATGCACAGGCGCTGGCAAGGGCAGCCCGGATCAGGGGATGCAAGGCCTATATAGTGATGCCTGAAACCGCCCCACGTGTTAAAGTGGAAGCGGTCAAAGGTTATGGCGGGGAGATCACATTCTGCCAACCCACTCTGGCGTCAAGGGAAGAAACGCTGAGGGCTGTGGTCGAAAAAACCGGTGCAACAGAGGTACATCCTTACAATGATTACCGGATCATCGCCGGCCAGGCTACCGCCGCACTGGAATTCTTCAACCAAACCGGCAATCTCGACATCATCATGACACCGGTGGGCGGAGGAGGGCTGCTCAGCGGCACTGCCTTATCAACCCGTTACCTCAGCCCTTCCACACAGGTCATCGCCGCCGAACCAGCCAACGCCGATGACGCTTTCCGCTCTTTTAACACCAAGCAACTTTTACCCTCTGTCAATCCCAATACCATCGCCGACGGGCTGCTGACATCACTAGGGACGTTAACCTTCCCGATCATCCTGGATTATGTTTACCAAATCATTACCGCTTCTGAAGCATCGATCATCGAGGCCATGAAATTAACGTGGGAAAGGATGAAAATCATCATAGAGCCCTCATCGGCTTTGCCGTTGGCTGTTATAATGGAAAACCGTGACATCTTTAAAGGAAAAAAAGTCGGCATCATTTTATCCGGCGGCAATGTGAGCTTGCATAACCTGCCCTGGCTTAAACAAACCAGGCCATGAAGGGAAATCTGTATCTCATTCCGACAGGACTGGGTGAGCAGGCAGATCTGAACTCCCTGCCCGCTTCATTGCCGCAGGTTATAGAAAAGATCAGGCATTTCATTGTGGAAGATATCCGGTCTGCCCGCCGCTTCCTGAAAAAAGCCCTGCCATCGATCGTCATTGACGAACTGACATTCCTGGTACTGAACGAGCACACCCGTTTACAAGCCCAGCCAGAGCTGCTGAAGCCACTTCATGCAGGACTGGATACCGCGCTGCTATCGGAAGCAGGCATGCCCTGCATCGCCGATCCGGGCGCCGCACTGGTTACCCTGGCGCATGAAGCAGGCATCCGGGTTATCCCGCTGGCGGGACCCTCATCAATATTGCTGGCTTTGGCCGCTTCAGGATTCAATGGCCAGCGGTTTGCCTTCGCCGGATATCTGCCGGTTGACAGCAGGGAAAGGATCTGGAAAATTAAGTCGATTGAAAATGACGCTTTTCAGAAGGATCAGACACAAATCTTTATTGAAGCGCCTTACAGAAATAATCAATTGCTGAAAGCATTGCTGGAAAATTGCCTGTCAACGACACGGTTATGCGTGGCTTTAAACCTTACCCTTCCCGGTGAGCAAATTATCAGCCGCACCATTGAGCAGTGGAACAGGAATCCGTGGCCCGATCTGCACAAAAAACCGGCCGTATTCCTGCTTTATAAGTAATCAGTGGTGATGACCGTGCGGGCCGTGGGCGTGCCCGTGTTCCAGTTCTTCCTTCGAGGCTTCCCTGACGTCCAGTATCTTACCTTCAAAATAAAGGTCCATTCCGGCCAGTGGATGATTAAAATCTACCAGGACATTATCGGTGTTAACTTCAAGGATCCTTCCTGACAATGGATAACCTTCTTCATCCTCCATCGGGACAATCTCTCCGACCTTGATCGTTGTTTCATCAAAGTGTCCATCGATCTCAAAGACTTTTTTATCTAAAGGAATGATGTTTTCATTATTTGGGATTCCATATGCCTCTTCTTTTTTCAAAACAAAAGAGAAATTTTCACCGGCGCCAAGCCCCTCCAGATTGGCCTTGAAGGCCGGCAGCAAACCGCCAATCCCAAACAGATATACGAACGGGCGGTCCTCTTTCACCTGCTGGATCATCTTCCCTTTGGAACTTTCCTCTCGCAATGTATAGGTCATCGACACTACCTTGAATTCACCTACTTTCATATTTTTGTTGTTTTTCAATTATTATCAGCAAAGATAAGAAAGTCTGCCAACCGGGAAAATATTTTGAATCCCCTGTAATGTTTTAACATGTTATTCGTTTTATCTGTGTCAATACAATATTTTTAACAATTGAAAGATAT
>JAHYJL010000115.1 GCA_019429045.1 Bacteroidales bacterium | reverse complement strand
GGAAAATATTTTGAATCCCCTGTAATGTTTTAACATGTTATTCGTTTTATCTGTGTCAATACAATATTTTTAACAATTGAAAGATATTGTCCTTTCCATCCGGCAGCTCACCAAGCGTTACGGCTCCATAACAGCGGTTGACCATCTTGATCTTGAAATTGAAAAAGGATCTGTTTTCGGCATTTTGGGGCCCAATGGAAGTGGCAAGACCACTACGTTGGGCATGTTGCTGGATGTAGTCCGGCCCGACTCCGGTAGTTTCACATGGTTCGGCGGCCTGCCCGATAAGGAGCAAAGAAAACGAATCGGGGCCATTCTGGAAGTCCCCTTGTTCTACCCTTATCTTACCGGGCGGCAAAACCTGGAACTGATTGCCAGGATCAAAGACCTTCCCGGAGATAACATCGACGATGCACTTGATGCAGCGGGGTTGGCCGACCGGAAGCACAGCCGGTTCCGGACCTATTCGCTCGGCATGAAGCAAAGGCTTGCCGTGGCTGCCACGCTCCTGGGAAAACCCGAAGTGCTGATCCTGGACGAACCTACCAACGGGCTCGACCCACGGGGAATTGCAGAAATACGCGATATCATCTTACATGTGGCTGCCGAAGGAGTAACTATCCTTCTGGCCAGCCATATCCTCGACGAAGTCCAGAAAACCTGCACGCACGTTGCGGTGCTGGAAAAAGGTAAAAAACTGTTTACCGGACCTGTTGAAGAAGTATTGAATAATAATCAGTGGATTGAACTTTCATCCGATAATATGGACAAACTTGACCTGGTACTGCGAAACGCAGACTTTGTAGCCAATATCCAGGAAGAAAGTGATATTTACATTATCAAAATGAATACACCGCTCAGTTTATCGGAGTTGAATAAGTTTTTTTATGACAAGGGGATCATTCTGAACCACCTGGCGATGAGAAAGCAATCCCTGGAAAAATATTTCCTCGAATTACTGGATAAATCATGATGAAGCTGATACACCTGGAATTGCGCAAGATCATCCCTTACAAGATGTTCTGGATCATGACAGGGATCTACCTGGTATCTTTGCTCTTTTTTTTCTATGGACTACCAAGCCTGATCGACTATTTCTCGCTCAAGTCGAACGCACCGGAGGTCAAATTACTGAAAGGTTTCCTGTATAACTTCCCGGACATCTGGCAAAACCTGGCCTGGGCTGCATCCCTGCGGTTCTTTATCAAGATCTTCCTGGGGATCATCATGGTGATCCTGGTTACCAATGAATATTCCTACCTGACGATCCGCAGCAATATTATCAACGGTCTCAGCAGGACCGATTTCCTGCTTTCAAAGGTTTACCTGGCAATCATGTTCAGCCTTGTGGCCACATTCCTGGTCTTTATCACGGGGCTTGTACTGGGGATTCTTTATTCGCCGACGCTGACGTGGCCTTCTTTTTTCTCCAAAATGATCTTTCTGCCTGGATATTTTACGGAGATTTTAGCCTACCTGCTGTTCGCCATGATGGTCAGCATCCTGCTGAAAAGGACCGGTATTGCCATCGGTTTGCTGTTTGTATATCCCATCGTCGAGCTGATCATCCAGCAAAAAGTTCCTGCATGGATGGAGCCTTACCTGCCTGTGAACGCGATCAACCATATCCTTCGCACACCCAATACATCGCTCATCCAATACAAATCGCCGGAATTTACCATCGACCTTCAAACCAGCCTGCAGGCGCAGGATTTTGCCGTTGCACTGCTGTACGCGGCTCTATTCGTCGGTATTTCCCTCCTGGTGATCAGGAGGCGTGATATCTGAGATCGCTTCCAGCCGTTTCAGAAGCGGGGGATGGGAATAGTAGAAGAAAACATACGCCGGATGGGGCCGCAGATTGCTCAGGTTATTTACCGACAGACGGATCAGCGCATCTTTCAGGCTATCCGGGCGGTAATGGACAGAGGCATAGCGGTCGGCAGCGTATTCATGTTTGCGTGATACAATATTCATGATCAGCCCAAGCGCCAGGGACAGAGGGGTGTACAATATCCCGAAAACGAGCACGCCCATGTGGAAACTTGGCTCAGGCGAACCCAGCGCACGTGACAGTTCAGGGCTGTCAAGAAACAGCGACAGTATGAAGAGCATCAGCCCCGTCTGGATCACAGAGGTGATGATACCCGCCAGGGTATGCTTCTTTTTGTAATGCCCGACCTCGTGAGCCAGGACGGCTACCAGTTCCTCCCTGGGATGATCTTTGATCAGGGTATCGTAGAGGACTATCCGTTTTTTTCTTCCGAGCCCGGTAAAATAGGCATTGGCCTTTGCCGAGCGCTTGGATCCATCGATCACATAAATATCTTTCAGGCGAAAGCTGACCCTGGCGGCAAAGGTTTCGATCGCATCGCGCAATTCCCCGGGCTCAAGCGGTGTTTGCTTATTGAATAATGGCACGATAAGGTTGGAATAGAACATCGCCATAAAAACCGTGAAAAAGCTGATCACACCCCAGGCGATCAGCCAGAACCAAGCCCCGGTAAACATATAGATCCAGACGATAAGCGCCAGCAGTCCGCCGCCGATGATCAGCCCCAGGAACCAGCCCTTTATCTTATCAAGGATAAAGGTTCTGACAGTGGTCTTATTGAAGCCGAACCGCTCCTCAATAACAAAGGTGGCATAGACCGAAAAAGGCGTTCCGAGAAGGTCGGCGATAAAGCCCAGTATTCCGAAGAAAAGCAACGCCATCAGAACAGGGTGTATGGTAAATTGCCTGATGAGCTGATCAAGGAAGGCAAATCCGCCCAGTAACAGCATCCCGGCTACTAATATAAAATTAAAGGTTTCGGTAATTTGTGAAAAGCGATGGTTTGTTTGAAGGTATTGCTGGGATTTTTTATAACGGTCAGGGTCATAGATCCCTTCGAGCACTGCCGGCAACTCATCAGACCAGTAGGACCGGTTCAGGTAATCCAGGAACCTTTCCAACAGGAAATCGAGGATAACGATGATCAATATGACATAGAAGATATATTGTGCCATGTGGGTAATTTCTCTTTAATAGCTGCCCGCTCTTTTTCGCAGGAACCACTCCAGCGCCAGCAATGCAATCATCAGCGCCAGCACCCATTCTTTATTCAACAAATCTTCATACTTCTTGCCCGGATAGGTAACGATCCTGATGTCATCCCGACGCAGAATATCCTCAGTCAGTGATTCCATCTCACCGGGATAATACATCTGCCCGCCGTTATCCTGGGCAAGATGGAAGAGCAATTGATGATCAGCGATTGTATTGAGGGCTTCGAGACCGATGGCTGATACAGAAAACTGACCGCGTGACAAAAAAATCTTTCCGCCCATTTCGGTCCGGGCTTCATAGGAATAATTGCCCGGCGGAAACTTGCCGGCATCGAGAAGGTATGCATCACCGGATTTGTTGAATGTGAAAGGAAACTGAACCCCATCTTCGCTGAAGATGATCATTTCCACTTCAGGGTCTGTAATCAGCTCATAACTGTCATTATACACTTCCGCTTCGAAAACCACCGTTCTGTTTTCAGCAAAGTTTACAGGGTGATAGATCCTGAAGTTTTTCTTTTGATCCCTGAGGCTCAGAAACTGAACCATTTTATTGACAATTTCATTGAAATTCCGATGATCATTTGATTTGGCATAGTTATAAAGTCGCCATTTCCATATACCTTCTCCAGCGATCACCCCTTTTCTTCCTTCCGGGGTTTCGGTGAACATGATCAAAGGCCTGGATGTTTCGACGATGCCGATGCGTTGATAAAGCATTACTCTCGCATTGTTGGCAATCTGGTATTCACCCGGGGGCGACAGCAAGGGTGGCAGGTCCGACAACCAGTACCTGGTATCATCGTTTAGTGAAAAGGCATTGAAACTACGGTTGAGATAAGGCACAGCCTCCTCCAGTCCGGTACCTCTGGCCACCAGGTTAAGTCCTGATTTCCACCTGTTGAAACGAACCAGGTCAGTATGCCCTCCCAGGATGAAAAGCACGGGTATGCCTTTGGTGTCAAGGGTGCTCAGTAACGACTCTGCCGGCTCGTCAAGCGAAGGCAACTGGTGCATGACTACCAGGTTATATGCTTCCAGGTTGCCTTTGAAATCAGACAAAACAAAGTCTTCTACTTCATAATTCAAATTCGAACCTATAGCCTGTTTCAAAGCGGAAATATCCGGATGCGGAGCAGCAGAAAGGATGAGCACCCGGTTCCGGGCATCCAGCACCTCGATAAATATTTCTTTCCGGTTGTTGATCAATGACAGCTCACCTTCAACCGGGTCTGCCACGATGACATATTTTTGCAATCCGCTTTTGCCAGCCTCCAGAACTACAGAGAAAGTACGGGTAAAATCATTCTTGTCTATCATGAAGTCCTGTGAATGAACCTGTTTCCCCTCATGATATATCGACAGGCGGCTCTGGGTGCCCTGCAGGGCATCGGCATGAATGACCGTTTCGATGGGGAACTGGTTATTGAGATATACCATCCTGTTATAGTTTACCCTGGTGATGATAACATCCATCCTCACATTGGTATCGCCCAGGGCAATGGTATAAACCGGGTATGGCCAGCTTTTCGCCTGGTAAACCGGGTTCGAGCCTGTGTTATAAATGCCGTCGGAGGCAATGATCAACGCCCCGACGTTACGGTTATAATATAGTGTGTTCAATTCTGTGAAAAGGCCTGACAGGTTGGTCAGTTTATCATTAAAAACCGCACCGGAGGCAAAGTCGCCATCAGCGGGTAAAGCATTAATGTTCTCCCCAAAGAGATAAGGCCGGACCTCAGCAATCTGTCCCAGCCGGTCAGCAAGGCGGCTGACATCTTTCAGAAACTCACCCTTGTAAAAGCTGGAATCAGCGTTCAATACGACAGATTGAGAATTATCAACAGCCAGGATGATGACCGGTTTTTCCCTTTCCTTGAAAATAGTGCGGATGAAAGGGGCAAGTAACATAAAGGAGATAATAAAAACCGCCAGGAAACGAAGAACCCCCATCAAGGCTTTCAAGGCCGGGTGGAATTCATTCTTCTTTTCGCGGTAGTAGAGTGCCATAGCATAACCCCCTGCCAGGGCAAGGCAGATTATGATCAACCAAAGCGGTTGGCCGGTATACAGGTCAGGGATCAAGCCAGGTTAAGTTTTTTTATTAGAAAAGGAGATCAGATATTCAT
Source organism: Bacteroidales bacterium (assembly GCA_019429045.1). Taxonomy (GTDB): domain Bacteria; phylum Bacteroidota; class Bacteroidia; order Bacteroidales; family JAGOPY01; genus JAGOPY01. The sequence continues at coordinate 4,259 of JAHYJL010000115.1, read as the reverse complement.
ACCGCCGCAAACTTGGATCACCTGACCAGTCACATATTCAGACAGGTCGGAAGCCAGGAATAATGCGATATTGGCAACATCTTCCGGCAGACCTCCCCTTTTCAGCGGGATTTCATTTATCCATGCCTCGCGGACATCCTGTGGCAGGCGGGCGGTCATTTCGGTTTCTATAAAGCCGGGTGCAATAGCATTACAACGGATATTTCTTGACCCTAATTCCTTGGCCATGGATTTCGTAAAGCCTATCAGACCGGCTTTGGATGCGGAATAATTGGACTGGCCGGCATTTCCGCTCACACCCACAACAGAGCTCATATTGATGATGGAGCCGCAGCGTTGTTTGATCATATATTTTTGCACCGCTTTTGTCATATTGAAGACCGATTTCAGGTTTACCTTAATAACCAGGTCCCAGTCAGCCTCGGTCATGCGAAGCAAAATATTGTCACGGGTTATCCCGGCATTGTTGACAAGGATATCGACATGGCCAAAGTCCTGTTCTACCTGGCCCAAAAGGTCTTCTGAACTCTGGAAATCACTGGCATCAGATATATAACCCTTACCTTTCCTGCCCATGGCAGTGATCTCCTGCTCCAGGCTTTCCATGTTTTCATCCCGGTTGAGATCAGTAAAAGCGAAATCTGCGCCCTCCGCTGCAAACCTGAGGGCTATGGCACGGCCAATTCCGCGGGCCGCCCCGGTGATTAATGCAGTTTTGTCTTTTAACAACATATTATGTTTTTTTCAAAGATAATAATTATGGATAAATCAAACAACACGCGGCTGTTTTCAGATCCATTTGATCAGGTTGAAATCCTGCCGGTGTGCCACGTACTTGCCAGTAGGAAACAGCCTGAACGCGTAATGATAGATCCCTACTTTTTCCATAGATATTTTACAGGTGAATTTAGCCATTCCGGGTTCTGATTCAACCAGTTTCATCTCTTCCTTGTGCATGATTTTTTTCACTGTTTCTTCTTCTTTTTGCCCAAAAAGAATATCGATTCCCAAATTTTCAGCGTCTATTCCATTGAGTTTAAGCTCCAATTCAGCAATAAACTCCCCCCCAAGCGGCAGCGCCCGCCGGCCAGGGTCTGAAACTGCAATCCTTTTCACCTCAATTTTATCCCATCCCGAACGGATATGTGATTTCCAGGCGTCAATTTCTTTGGCCAAACGAAAATTCTTTTCGCGCATTTTTTCATTCCTGGCTATAAGCTTATCATAAAAGCGTGCCTGGTAATCATCCAGCATCCGCTTCATTGTATAATGCGGAGCAATTTCAGCGATGCAATTCTTAATGTAAGAAACCCATTTCACTGGTATTCCTTTCACCCTGTGATAGAAGAGCGGAATGATCTCATCCTCGAGCAAATCGTAAATTATCTCAGAATCCAGTTCATCCTGAAACTGCTGGTTTGAATAAGTTCTGGTTTCCCTTAAAGCCCAGCCGGCTTTTGGCCTGTAACCCTCCGCATACCATCCATCCAGCACGCTCAGGTTCAGCACGCCATTCATAACCGCTTTCGCCCCGCTGGTCCCTGAGGCTTCCAATGGGCGTGTGGGGGTGTTCAGCCAGATGTCCACTCCCCTGACGAGCATTTTAGCCAGCTCCATATTATAATTTTCAACGAAAAAGATCTTGCCCAGGAATTCCGGGGTCCTGGAAATCTCAATGATCCGCTTGATGAGGTCCTGCCCCAACTTATCGGCGGGATGCGCTTTGCCGGCAAAGATAATTTGGACAGGTTTGTCGCTATTTTTTAATATGTTTCTAAGCCTCTCCAGGTTGCTGAATAGCAGATGAGCTCTTTTATAGGTGGCAAACCGGCGTGCAAACCCGATAGTAAGTGTATGCTCATCCAGTGAATCGACCAGTTTCAGTTTGATTTTGGGGTTTTCCTGGCGGCGGGTAAGTTCATCGGAAAGCCGCTCCCTGAGATAATGGATCAACTCTGACCGGTAATGGTTCCGCAGTTTCCAGATTTCCTTATCAGGGACATCATAGATCCTTTTCCAGTATGAGGCGTCAGATTGATGATGTATATAATCTTCGCCGAATTGTTCCTTATACAGGTCAATCCATTTACCCCCGGTCCATGTAGGGTGATGTACGCCATTGGTCACATACCCCATATGTAATTCATCGGCATAGTAGCCCTCAAATAAGCCCTGGAACATTTCCCGTGAAACCCTGCCATGTATCCGGCTGACGCCGTTCACCTCCTGCGACATTTTCACAGCCAGCACGCTCATGGAAAATTTATCGTTCGGATCGTTCTCACGAAATCTTCCCAGGTTCATAAACTCCTGCCAGCTAATATTAAGCCGTTCCGGGTAGTGCGATATATAGGTCCTCATCAGATCCTCGCCAAACGAGTCATGTCCGGCCGGCACAGGCGTATGGGTTGTGAAAAGCGACGAAGATCGCACCACTTCCAATGCCTGGCTAAAGGTCAGCCCATGCTCCTGCACCAGGATCCGGAGCCTTTCGAGACTGAGGAAAGCGGCATGGCCTTCATTGCAATGGTATACATCGGCTTCAATGGCCAGTTCTTTGAGCATCCTGATGCCCCCGACCCCCAGCAGGAGTTCTTGCTTAAATCGGTTCTCCCAGTCACCCCCGTAAAGCTGATGAGTAACAGACCGGTCAGCATGTGTATTATCCGAAATATCCGTGTCGAGCAAATAGAGCGGGATCCTTCCCACCTGGGCCAGCCAGACCTGGGCAAAAAGCGTCCGGCCTGGCAAAGCAATGCTGATCCTCATATAATTGCCATTTGAATCAAGCACTCTTTGTATTGGCAAATGCGAAAACTTCTGGCGGTTGTATTCAGCGATCTGATCTCCGAAAAGCGAAATGACCTGCCGGAAATATCCGTAACGATAAAGTAGACCAACGCCAATCAGGTTCTTGTTTGAATCACTGGCTTCTTTCAGGTAATCCCCTGCAAGAATTCCCAAACCGCCGGAATAGGTCATGATATTTTCATACAATCCATATTCCATACTGAAATACGCAATCTTACCTTCAGATTTATCAGGGGTTTGAGCCATATAATTCTCAAATCTGTCATACAAGGCTTCTACTTTCCGTATGAATGCATCATTCTTTTCAAGTGCATTGAGCCTTTTGACAGAGAGCAATTCGGCCAGTATTCTTGGATTTTTACCCGATTGCTTCCAAAGTTCAGGGTCGATTTCACGAAAAAGCGCTTTAGCTTCATGATCCCACGTCCACCACAGGTTCCTGGCGATGATCTCCAGTTTCCCCAGCCGGCCGGGAATTGATGGCTCCACCACAATCCTGTTCCATGTGGGTTTCTGTTCAACCGGAAGGTCTTTCAGGAAATAAAACCGGTGTTGCCGCTTATCACGGAAGAGCTCAAAGCGCTCATCCGACTGGCGTAACGCAATGCTGTACGCTTTGATATAAATGGGAAATAGCTCTTCCCAGACAGCGGTTTGGGCAATTTCCCTTGCCTGTCTTCCCGCGTCGGCTTTTTCATCATCTGATTTATCCGAAAAAACCTGGATAAAATCGGTTAAATCTTTGATGACCTGTAATGTGTTATAATCGTCCCGTTTTATTACTTTCACACCTTCTGAACCTGCATCAGGCAAAGACTCCACCCAAAGCCCAAAACCAGCCAGGCTCGTGGTAATCGTCGGGATGCCGAAAGCTGCGCTCTCAAGCGGTGTATAACCCCAGGGTTCATAATAAGAGGGAAAGACTGTCAGGTCAAAGCCCGGCAAAAGGTCGTAATAATGCAAGTTGAAGATGCCATCCTTTCCATTTAGGAAGGCCGGTGAAAAAATGATCCTGACCCGATCATCCGGCTTATTCTCCAGCCCGCACTCCCTGATCTTGTTCAGTACCGAATCGTACTCCTCATTAAATAAAACATGGGTCGTTTTTTTTGTTGAAGAGATCTCCGCTTCTCCTTTTCCCTGCATTTTTTCCTGCAGTTCCCAATCCGGCCCCGTGATGTGTGAAGGGATCATGATAAATGCCAGCAAAGGCTTGCCGGGTATCTTGTTCAGGTTCCCCAGGCTCTCTATGAAAAGGTCGATGCCCTTATTCTTAAACTCATACCTGCCACTGGTCAGTAGCAACATTGACTCTTTTGGTATTAAATGCCCCAGCAGGCTGCCCGCTACCTTAAACATCAGTTTTCGTGCTTTTTGACGCTTTGATATCATTTCCTCAGGTTCGGGAACAATGGATTCATCAAACCCGTTAGGGGTAACAATATCTG
>JAHYJL010000114.1 GCA_019429045.1 Bacteroidales bacterium | reverse complement strand
AGGAAGGTGGTGGTGCATAAAGGCATGGAGGCATGGGGGCATGGGGGCATGGAGGCGTGGGGGCATGGGGGCATGGAGGCGTGGGGGCATGGGGGCATGGGGGCATGGGGGCATGGGGAAAGTTACGAGATTACTTCTCCTGTGCTGGATTATCCGGCGCCGGCACGTGCCATATACTGGGGGGCGCGGGAGAAGATGATCGAGGTGGGGCGGCTACTACCGGGCGACGCCGTTGAGGTCTGGCTGTTCCGGAAAGGTTTTACCTACGCCCTGTTGGGAGATCCGGACGATGACTCCCGCTACATCCCGCCCATGCGCGGCCATTTCTATGATATCGTTCCGTTCTATTCCAGCGACCCCATTATCGAAAAGGTTTACCAGGTGGCGATCCCATCCGACAAGATGGTGCAATATGAGTTTTATCACGGCGAAGTGAGATCGTCGGTCGTTCCCAGGGACGATAAGATGGTCTATACCTTCACCAGGAAAGATATTAAACCGCTGAAGCGGGAGCCGAACATGGTCGATTTTTCGGACGTGGCGCCCAAGCTGCTTATTTCGACCAGTCCTGACTGGTATGCCAAATCGGTCTGGTTTTACGGCGTGAACGAAGACTTCGGCAGCTTTGAGTCCACCCCCGCGATCGATGCCAAGGTAGCGGAGATATTACAAAACGCTAAAACAGAAATGGATTCCGTTTCCCTGCTCACCCACTGGGTAGCTGACGAGATCCGCTATTCGGGCATTTCGATGGGCGAAGGCGAAGGATTTACTTTGCACACCGGCGACATGACCTTCACCGACCGCTGCGGGGTGTGCAAGGATAAGGCGGGCATGCTGGTAACTATGCTTCGCGCGGCGGGGTTCGAGTCCTATGCCGCGATGACTATGGCTGGCTCGCGCATCGACTATATCCCGGCCGACCAGTTCAACCACAGCGTGACGGTGGTAAAGTTATCAGATGGAGAATACGTTCTGCTCGACCCGACCTGGGTGCCTTTTGTCCGGGAGCTCTGGTCGAGCGCGGAACAGCAGCAGGAGTACTTGCTGGGGCTTCCCGAAGGGGCCGACCTGATGACGACGCCCATCTCACCTCCGGAGAACCACTATGTCCGTATTTTCGGCACCTCCACCCTGGCAGACGATGGCACGCTCGAGGGAGAGCTCACCATTCGCGCCGAGGGCCAGTCGGATGCGGCCGTTCGCGGCATGTTCACCCGGAGTTTTAAGGACCAGTGGGGCCATATCATGGAAATGGAGCTGAAACGCACCCACCCGGCAGCCGAAATGCTGTCGGTCGATTACGGCGATCCCTATGATTACCTGCCGGAACCCATCCGGATCGTCATGAAATACCGCATTCCCGGTTATGCCATCGTGCAGGGCGACCAGATCGTCATGAAATCTTTCATCGCGTCCGGGTTCCTGAGAAGGGCGATGGGCCATCTTTACATGGACACCCGCGCGGAAAAGAAGGAATACCCATTCCGCGACCGCTGCTCCCGCCAAGTGAGCCTGACCGAATCAATCACCCTCCCCGGGAAATATTCGATCGTTTATAAACCGGAAGCAACCGCTTTTGCCGATGAAACGGCTTCCTACGATGGAATTTATGAAATGAGCATGGACCAGGCTACGCTCCGCATGTCGCAACTGGCCAATTTCAACAAGCGCATTTACCAGCCTGAAGAGTGGCCGAGTTTCCGTAGCGCCGTCATGGCAAAGGTAAAATTCACCGACGAGCCCGTTATCCTTAAAAGAACCAACTAAATCAGGTAAAATCCCATGAAAAAGTTCCACATCATATTTCTCTTCCTTTCGCTGTTTTGTTTCGTCGGTGGTACGGCGCAGCAGGCAAATCCCGACGCAGAATACCTGAAGATCACAAAGGAGTACGTCCTGAACAAGGATGGCAGCTTCGATTATCATTACCGGAAGGAGATCAGGCTCCTTTCCTATTTTTCGTTTCACAGGATGTTCGGGGAAACCTTTATCGTCTATAATCCCGAATTCCAGAAGCTGAAGATCAATGAATCTTACACGGTGATGGCCGACGGGAAAAAGATCGTTACCCCTGAAAATGCTTTTAACGAGGTGTTGCCAGCCTTTGCCCGGGATGTTGCCGCTTACAACCATTTGCGGGAAATGGTGGTGACCCATACCGGGACGGAGATTGGCGCGGTGATCACGTTGGATTACACGATCAGTTCGGCTCCGGGTTTCCAACCCTTTTTCTTCGGGATGGAAGAGATCGGGGAGAATGTGCCGGTGAAAGACCTGACCATCATCGTACGCATCCCCGAGGAATTGTTCCTGCAATACCGTATGCTGAACAACCGGATGGCCCCGGAGATCACCCAAGTTGCGGGGCAGAAAATGTATTCCTGGAAATTCATGAACCTGCCTGCCCTGCCGCGCTCATCACACCAGGACCCGGAAAGAAAGGTTTTGTTGCAATTCAGCACAGCCAAAGACATGACCTGGGCTTTTTTTACTTTCGTCAACCAACCGGCTTTCAAAAAATCGGTCAGCCCCGAAATCTCCAAAAGGGTGGATGCAGTGTTGAAGGAGAAGAAAGATGCGGTGGATATTGCGTGGGCTTTGCAGGAGATTGTGATCGACGAGATCAGGCTGGTCGATATACCCCTGGCGCACAGCGGTTATAAGGTAAGGACCCCGGCTGAAGTGTGGCAGAGCGCCAACGCAACATCGCTGGAAAAGGCCATACTGCTTTCGGAGATGCTCATCATGGCCAACATCAACGCCACACCGGTGGCCACTGTTCCGAACGGTTGGTTCAGCAGGGAGCTGGGCATCCTGGCCGTTTTTGATGGTTTCCTGGTACAGGTCAACCCGAAAAAATCGGGCCGGATGTACCTTTCGGTTAACCGGAAGCAGTCGCAGAACCTGATCTATAACCTGGATGATAAAACGATGATCCAACTGGATGGTGCGGTGGAATCGATGCGCACATTCCAGGAAAAGCGGGCCGATCATATTCTCCAGATGGATGCGAAACTTGAGATCGTCGCAGAGAGAAACCTTTCCGGCAAACTCGACCTCCGCATGGAAGGAATGGCGAACCCTTATTTACGGTTATACAAGGATGCAGAGCATGTGAAATCCTTGATCACCGGGGATATTAACACTGGTCAGACAACGCAGGCAAAACAAGGCCAGTTGACGGAACTGAAAGCCAGGACTGAAGTGAATTTAGCATCTCATCCATTAAAAACCGATTACAGCGGTTATACCACCATCGACTTGCCCCGGTACAGAACGGGATTCGATGCCTGGAACCTTGTCCGGTTCACCGGATCTGACAACACCCCCGTAAAACTTGACCATCATTTGTGGGAGAGCTATTCCATCCAGATCGAATTGCCCGACGGATGGGAACTTGTTACCCCGCCGGCCGACTTTTTCGTGAAAAACACCCTCGGCGACATGGAGATCAAGATCATGCAGCGGGGAAAAACCGTCACCATCAAGCGTTCCTGGGAGCTTTTATCGAATATCATAACCGCTGAGGATATGGAAAAGTTCCGGGAGATGGTTGTGGCATGGGAGAGGCCGGATTGGCGGAAGATTGTGGTGAGGGTTAAATAAGAGGGAGGGGAATGTAGTATGTGGTGGGGAATACGTAAATAATTTGATTATCAACTCCTTAATACATAAAACATATCACATACAACATACTACATTTCAACAACTATATCCCACTGGTATTTAGATTCCCCAGGCTTACGGTAATCGTCCGTTTGCTTTCTACTTTACGGTCGGAGTAGATTCGCATAGAAACCTGCAGGTGCAGGTTGTAGATGTTAATGAGTGTTTGTTTCGATTGAATCTGGCCGACTTTCAGTATGTCTGAGTTGATGATCCCTGTCCGGCGGGAAGTGTTGTTATCGAGAATTTCATTTTCGCCTTTGTCAAGTAAACTGCGGTCATAATCAAGGAAATCGTATATATTGGCGATTTCCTCTATGGAAAGGATCTGCAGATTTTCCAGCCCGTCGATGCTGATGAGGAACCAGTCGTATGCCTGCTGTTCGATCAGGCAGCGGTTGAGGGTATCTTTATCAAGGATCCGGGCGTTGTTGATAATAGCGCTGCCGTAAAAGTTATCGTCGAAATGGAAGATGGTGTCGTAGCTGATGGCATAGCGCAAACTGATGCTGCCGATGATGTTCCGCAGTTTCGGGAAAAGATGGTAGGAGTTGTAGGCCCTGACGACCATTTCGAAATTGATGGCGAAGAACAGGGAGTGCAATGGTGTGTCGAAGATCACAAATCCCCCGTCGCCTGTACTGATGAAGGAATTTTCTATTTTTTCCTTTGTATATCTCTGAAAGATGAACTGGTTATTTTCCAGGCAGAGCCGGATGGCCTTTTCAAAGAGGATTTTAAAGAGGGGCGGGATGAGTACCTGCTCGAGGTGTTTATACTGCCCGTATCGGTATATGTCGATACCCAGCACCGATCGCCGGGCAAAGGAGCGGAGGTTGATGAATTCCGAGATCGCTTCGTGCAGGTCTTCGCTATCGGGGATCACGTTGACCTTTTCGAAGATCGATTCGGTGTCGTAGTGCCGGAGGACCTCCAGCAGTTCGCCGTAATCGATCTTTTTAACCGGTTTTTGCATGGGGAAAATTTTTGCAAAGATAGGGTTTCTGGTTTCTTGTTTCTGGTTTCTTGTTTCTTGTTTCAGGTGCTCATTATCCGGGCTTCCGGTAAAGGTTGAATCTCACCATTTCATCAAATCCTTTCCTGTTCTTCTCACTCACCGTGTATCCTTCCGGTGGGTAGCCCAGGGTGATGAGCAGGCCGATGCGTTTCTTATCCGGGATACCGAGCAGTTTTTTAATCGGTTTTTCGTTGAACCAGCCGAGCATGCAGGTGCCGAGGCCCTCTTCGGCGGCCTGCAGGCAGAAATGTTCCGCCGCGATGCCGATGTCGATCAGGGCGAATTCCCGTTTCTTCAGGTAAGCGCCGACTTGTGCGATCGTTTTCATTTTCTCGATGACGATCGCAATGATCACCGGCGCTTGCGGAACAAATGTGTTAAATGTGGCCAGAGGCCCATAAGTTTCACGGGCCACCTGTTTTACCAGTTCCGGCTCATTCACCACGACAAACGTCCATGGCTGGCTGTTGCTGGCCGAGGGCGCCAGCCGCGCCGCCTCCAGGCAACGCTGCAGTTTCTCCGCTTCCACCGGCCTGTTTTCATATTTACGCACACTTTGCCTTGATCTGACAAGGCTTAGAAAAGTATTTTGCATATGTAATTTTATTTACCACAATAGTCACAATAGTTCACATAGACAACACAATAGGTCTAATGTGCAACCTGATGTGCCCTATTGTGCCTACTGTGTTTGATCTTAATTCGCTATTTCGGTTTGCCCAGGAGGGCGAACATGTTCTTCTTATAGGCTTCGACGCCCGGCTGATCGAACGGATTGACGCCCAGCATGTAGCCGCTCAGCCCGCAGGCCAGTTCGAAGAAATAAATGAGCTGCCCCAGGTTGAATTCATTGATCTCCGGCACGGATATTCGGATGTTCGGCACACCGCCGTCGATATGCGCCATCAATGTGCCTTTCTCCGCCATGCGGTTGACATAGCTAATGCGTTTTCCTGCCAGGTAATTCAGGCCATCGGCATCGTCTTCCGTTTTCGGGATGGTCAATTTATTGCGGCTATTCTCCACCGACAACACTGTTTCGAAAATATTGCGCATGCCATCCTGGATATACTGCCCCATAGAGTGCAGGTCAGTGGTGAATCCGGCCCCTGCCGGGAAAATGCCCTTGCCCTCTTTCCCTTCGCTTTCGCCATACAATTGTTTCCACCATTCGGTCAGGTAATAAAGGTTGGGCAGGTAATTTACCAGGATCTCAATGGTTTTGCCCTTACGGTACAGTGCATTCCTGGCAGCGGCATAAGCCATGACGGGGTTATCGGCGATGGTTTTTGCCTGGCGGGAATGGGACGCCATCCCGGCTGCACCTTCGACCAGTTTCCTGATGTCGAAACCGGCCATGGCGATGGGTAAGAGCCCGACGGGGGTGAGAACGGAATATCTTCCGCCGACATCATCCGGCACAACATAAGTAGGGTAACCTTCGCTGTCGGAAAGGGTTTTCAACGCCCCTTTGGCTTTGTCGGTGACCGCGATGATCCGTTTCCGGGCTTCCGCTTTCCCGTACTTCTTTTCCAGGTGGTCTCTGAGAATACGAAAGGCGATGGCCGGCTCGGTGGTTGTCCCCGATTTGGAGATCACCGCCAGGGAATAGTCTTTTTTGTCAAGGAGTTCGAGCAGTTCAGCATGGTAATCTTCGCTCAGGTTATGCCCTGCATAAACGATATATGGGTATTTGCGGTTTTCCAGCAGGTCGTAGAACTGGTAACCCAGCGCCTCGATCACTGCCCTGGCGCCCAGGTATGATCCCCCGATGCCGATAACGACAAAGATCTCCGAATTTTCACGCAAGCGGGCGGCGTCTTCTTCCATCCTCCGGAAAAGATCTTTCTCAAAAACTGACGGGATATCCATCCAGCCGAGGAAATCATTCCCCGCCCCGGTTTTTCGCCATAATGACGCATAATGCCGATCGATCTCAGGCTGCAATGAAACCAGGCTTTCCTCCGGTATAAAACTGAAAATATTCTCCAGCTCAATCTTGATATTGTTCATGGAATCACAAATTTGAATTTCGCTGCGAAAATAGGCAAAAAAGTGCGGTCCGCCAGGTGACGGACCGCACTCCCCAATAAACCAAAAACCAAAATTATGAATCAGACTTTATTCGCGCAGTATAACCCGCGATTCATATGGGCAGGTTGTACGATACAAAAATATAAAACAAAAATCCTGCCAATTGTTAACGAACTTTAAGGAAAGTTAAAATATGTTAAAGCCCCTTCTATTCCTCTATAATTCAGTAATTTTGGTTTGTGAAACGGCGCAATATCATTTTAGCCATTGTCATGTTATCCATCGCCCTGGGCGGGCTGATGGCCATCCAGGGTTATTGGATTTTCAGCGCTTACAAGATCAGGCAGGATAATTTCATCCGAACAGTCAATGATGTGGCGCACGATGTGATCCTGACACTGGAAAAGATCGATATGATCAAGCGGTACCAGGAACCTGCCTTTCTTGATGAGAAAAATGCGATAAGCGCTGCCGACTCTATCAACCAGGTCCTTCTCCAGGAAATGCAGCTGATCACCACCCGTAAAGATCTCGAGATATTCTTCAACAAGTTTTTCACTGCCCGCGAGTTGATGGAAGAGCGGATGCTCCGCATGGATGAAAGGCTTCACCGGCGGGCAGTGGATATCGGTTTGCTGGATTCATTGCTGGCCCAAGGATTCAGGCAAAGGAAGATGGAAACGGATTGGGAATTTGCTATCTATAATCCTTATGGGGGGCAGTTTAAGTCCATAGATGAGACCCACTATCGCGACGAGCTTCTCAACGCTGATGTCAGTTTCCATTTCGAGTTATATCCCGATGATATGCATCTGCACCCCGATTTTCTCCTTCTGTATTTTCCAAAAAAGAAGGAATACCTCATCGGGCAGATATGGCCTCTTGTTACGATTTCCGTTATCCTGATCGTCATCATCATCCTGTCCTTTATTTATACGCTGATCATGTTTTTCCGCCAGGGAAGGCTTTCGGAGCTGAAAACGGATTTCATCAACAACATGACGCATGAGTTCAAGACACCTGTCTCGACCATTTCGCTGGCCTGTGAAGCGCTGAATGACAAGGACATACAGAAGTCGGAAGCTCTTTATAAGAGCTACATCAACATCATCAGCCAGGAAAACCGGCGATTGGGACTGATGGCAGAGCGGATCCTGCAATCGGCGGCGCTGGAGAAGGGCGAATTGCTGCTGCACAAGGAAAAAGCCGACCTGCATGACATTCTGTCGGATGTTATCCGTAATATCAGCATCCAGGTGGAGATCAAGGACGGGAAGATCATCAAGGATTTCAGGGCAACTGACAGCGTGCTGGCAATCGACCGGATGCATATGGTGAATGCGGTGCAGAACCTGCTCGACAACGCCAATATGTATTCCCCGGTAAAACCGCACATCCTGGTTTCTACCCGGGATGCATCCGGTGGGATTGTCTTTACGGTGGAAGATAACGGCATAGGCATCAGTAAGGGTGACCAGAAAAAGATATTTGACAAGCTCTACCGTGTCCCTGAGGGCAACATACATAATTTCAAGGGTTTTGGGTTGGGATTGAGCTATGTTAAGACAGTGGTTGAGAAGCACGGCGGAACGGTTAAGCTGGAGAGCGAACCCAGGAGGGGGACCCGGTTTGAGGTTTTCCTTCCCAATAATCATGAATGACAGGCATTATGGAAACTGCAGAATTGAAAGTTTTACTGGCGGAAGATGACAAGAACCTGGGGGCTGTGCTGAAAGCCTACCTGGAGGCAAAGGGTTACCAGACAACCCTCTGCATCAACGGAAAGGAGGCCTTTGATGCCTTTAACAAAAAGAAGTTTGATTTTTGCATTGTCGATGTGATGATGCCGGTGAAGGACGGATTCACGCTGGCGCAGGAAATACGGAAGCTTGACAAGCGCATACCCATTCTTTTTCTTACCGCCAAATCCATGCAGGAGGATAAGATCAGGGGCTTTGAACTGGGGGGCGATGACTACATCACAAAGCCCTTCAGCATGGAAGAGCTGTTGATGCGGATGAAGGCTATTCTGCGGCGGGTCAGCGAAAATGCTGGAGGCGACAATAAAACCGCCATTTACAAACTTGGCAGGCTTTCTTTCGATTATAACCGCCAGGTGCTGACGGCTCCCTCCGGTGAAAACAAGCTGACTTCGAAAGAGGCGGAATTATTGCGTTTGCTATGCGAAAATGCCAACGATGTGCTCGACCGAAGCGTGGCGCTGAACCGTATCTGGCAGGACGACAGCTATTTTAACGCCCGCAGCATGGATGTTTATATAACCAAGCTCCGGAAATATCTTAGGGAGGATCCCTCCATCGAGTTGTTGAACGTGCACGGGATCGGGTTTAAGCTGGTGCTGCCTTAGGGGGACGTTTCTTGTTTTTTGTTTTTTGTTTCTTGATGACTAATGACTAACTGATAGATTGCATAACATATTTGACACTTTTTTTCGTAGCACAACATTGTTGATACTTTTTATATAGCAAGCGTTCTTGGCACAGGCCAATACGTATCAGACCGAAGGGATAAGTATCATCTACATAATTATCAATTTTCTAATTGCAACAATCTGATTATTTTTTATCATCCTAACTAAATAGAAACCTTTAGCAACGTTATCTAATGTAATCGGTAATTACAAATGCAGATTTTCGGTAAATAAGAATGCAAGTAAATCTGCATCGTTAATTTCCGATTTGCAAAGGAACAAAATATTAAAGAACGATATTTTCGAAGATTGTTTTTCTGTT
>JAHYJL010000113.1 GCA_019429045.1 Bacteroidales bacterium | reverse complement strand
CCAGTGTCCGCTGAATGTCAATCACATTTTCAGGTGTGAATGTGTGACGTGAGCCGTCGATATGAGACTGGAAAGTTACTCCCTCTTCACTTAGTTTCCTGCTGTCGGCCAATGAATATACCTGGTAACCACCGCTGTCTGTTAATACCGGCTTGTTCCACCCGATGAATTTGTGCAGGCCGCCAGCCTCACTGATAATGCCTGTTCCGGGCCGTGTGTATAAATGATAGGTGTTGCCCAGAATGATCTCCGCCCCGACCTGATTTTCCAAATCATTGAAATGTATAGCCTTGACAGTTCCGGCTGTCCCGACAGGCATAAAAACAGGGGTATGAATTAACCCGCGGCTGGTTTCTATCACCCCTTGGCGTGCATTAGATTGAATATCAGTATATTCAATTGTAAATTTCATTGTTAATAAAAATTGATCAAAGATAAATTTAATTCCTCGCGTAATGAATAATTTTGTTCTGAGGTATGTTTGAACTCCCATCAGTAAATGCACTCCACCAGGTGCCACCTTTCGTGGTATTTATTTTTTTTTCCCTGGCCTGGCTGATCCAGATGATATATTACTGGGCGCTGTACAGCAGGCTGTCATTCTATAAAGATAAGGCCCGGGACAGCGAATTAAAGCCAGTATCGGTCATTATCTGTGCCAAGAATGAATATCAGAACCTGCTAAACAACCTGCCTTTGATCCTTGAACAGGATCATCCCGATTATGAAGTGATCGTTGTCAATGATGCTTCTGACGACGACAGCGTCGAGTTGCTCCAGTCGCTTTCGAAAAAGTATCATCACCTGAGGATATTTGACCTGGAGCGTAACCTGAACTTCTTTTCCGGGAAAAAATTTCCTCTTTCCCTGGGGATTAAATCTGCCAGGCATGATATCATCCTGTTGACCGATGCCGATTGCCGGCCGGCAAGCGCACAATGGATCCGGAAAATGCAGGCCAGGTATGACGACAATACGGAAATTGTACTGGGGTATGGTGCCTATCAAAGGACCGTCGGGTTGCTGAACCAGCTCATCAGGTATGATGCATTCCTGGTTGCCATGCAGTATCTGTCATATGCACTGGCAGGCATTCCTTATATGGGGGTAGGCCGCAACCTCTCATATAAACGTGAGCTGTTTTACCATGCAAAAGGCTTTACATCTCATTATAAACTAAAATCGGGCGACGATGATCTGTTTATCCACCATGTAGCGCAGAAGGCCAACACCCGGATAGAAATATCTACCGGGAGCCACACGGTCTCGAAAGCTAAAAGCAGCTTTATTCACTGGGTAATCCAGAAAAGAAGACACTATACGACGGCACAATATTACCGGCCTGTCTTTAAGGTCCTTCTCTCACTCGCCTATATAAGCAAGTTATTGCTGTACCTCTCTTTCATTGTTTTAATGATCCTGAAGTATCATTGGTTGATCGTAATGATCGCATTTGCGGTTTTCTTTCTGAGCCACTGGGTACTGCTGGCACTGACGGCTAACAAATTGAAGGAAAGGGATCTGGCAGTCCTCTCCCCGGTGTTGGAGATTTTTTTGCTAGCCCTGATTCCGGTGATCTATTTTTCCAACCTGCTCATAAAACAGGAGAGATGGAAGTAGCATTGAGACTCACCGAGAAAGCCAGGCGTGATTATCAGCTTGTAAAGGCAGCGCTGGAAAAGGGGGAGCGGTCAGCCTATGCGGAGCTGATGAATTTTTACCGTGATTCTCTCTATTTTATGATGCTGAAGATGACAAACAACCCGCAGGATGCCGATGACCTTACGATTGAAGCTTTTGGTAAAGCTTTCAAAAACCTTCAGCAGTATACCCCGGATTACGCTTTCAGTACCTGGTTGTTCAAGATTGCTTCCAATAACTGTATCGATTTCATGAGAAAGAGAAGGATGAATGAGGCGATCTCGCTGAATATCGATGAACAATCAGAAAGGGGTGAGGAGTTGATCGATATCTTACCGGCACCGGGGCGAACCCCCGAACAGGATATCATTCGCAAGCAGAAGATAGAAACCCTCAGGGAACTGGTCAACCGGCTGAAACCGCATTACAGGCAGCTTATTGAGATGCGTTATTATGAAGAGCTTTCCTATGAAGAGATTTCGAAGGAACTGGATTTGCCTATCGGCACTGTTAAAGCCCAGTTATTCCGGGCGCGTGAATTTCTGTATCATATCCTGAAGCGCGACCACGACAGGTTTCGTGACGAGTAAAGGCTTTCTGTTTGCTTATTTACTTCCGGCAAAGGTGAAAATCCTTAATTTTGCTTTTGATCAGTTAAAATCTATTTCTAATGGAACTTATTGAATTTCAGCAAGCTATTTTACGGGGTATCGGTGATGATTTGCCGGAGTCACGGCCCTGGGACGGAAGTGTAAGCCATGCTCCCCGCCGAAAGGATATTTTGCCCCGGGAGGAGAAAAAACTTGCATTGAAGAATGCGCTGCGTTACTTCAATCCGGCGCATCATGCCCTTCTTGCCCCCGAATTTGCAGAAGAGCTGGAAAAATATGGCCGGATATACATGTACCGGTTCAGGCCGCGTTACGACATGCATGCCCGCCCGATACATGATTACCCCTGTAAGACTAAGCAGGCAGCAGCCATTATGCTGATGATCCAGAACAATCTCGATCCATCCGTTGCACAACACCCGCACGAACTGATCACCTATGGCGGGAATGGGGCTGTTTTTCAAAACTGGGCACAGTACCTGCTCACCATGAAATACCTGGCTGAAATGACCGGGGAGCAGACGCTGGCTATTTATTCGGGCCATCCGCTGGGATTGTTCCCTTCGCACATGGATGCTCCGCGCGTTGTGGTGACCAATGGCATGGTTATTCCCAATTACTCTTCCCAGGATGACTGGGAGCGCTTCAATGCGCTGGGTGTTTCGCAATATGGACAGATGACGGCGGGTTCCTACATGTACATCGGCCCGCAGGGTATCGTTCATGGGACTGCGATCACGGTGCTGAACGCCGGGAGAAGACTCAAAGGCTCCGGTGGCAGTTTGGCCGGCAAGATCCTTGTCACATCGGGCCTGGGCGGCATGTCGGGTGCGCAGGCCAAGGCGGCAGTCATTGCCGGCGCTATCGGCATTGTGGCGGAGATCAACCCGAAGGCAGTGGAAAAGAGACATTCCCAGGGTTGGGTCGATGAGGTGTATACTGATCTTGATAAACTGATTACCAGGATGATATCGGCCCGGCAGAGAAAAGAGGCCGTTTCACTGGCCTACCAGGGGAATATTGTCGATTTATGGGAGAAACTGGCGGAGGCTAATATTGATATAGAGCTGGGATCGGATCAGACCTCGTTGCATAATCCCTGGGCGGGAGGCTATTACCCGGCAGGTCTTACGCTGGAGGAATCCAACCGGATGATGGTGGCAGATCCTGCCGGGTTTAAAAAACAGGTGCAGCAATCGCTGATCCGGCAGGTGAATGCGATCAATATCGTGGTATCCAGGGGAATGTATTTCTGGGATTACGGCAATGCCTTCCTGCTTGAAGCGGGCAGGGCAGGGGCTGATATTTTTACATCCGCAGGGAAATACCGCTATCAATCCTACGTGCAGGATATCATGGGGCCCATCTGCTTCGATTATGGCTTTGGCCCGTTCCGTTGGGTCTGCACTTCCGGCTCACCGGAAGATCTTCGGTTGACAGACCAGATCGCAGGGGAGGTACTGGAAACCATGGCTAAGAGCGCCCCGGAAGAGATACGGCAGCAGCTCAACGATAATTTACTGTGGATCAGGGCTGCTGAGCAGAACAAACTGGTGGTTGGCTCCCAGGCCCGTATCCTTTACGCCGATGCGGAGGGGCGGATAAAAATCGCTGAAGCATTTAACGAGGCCATCCGCCAGGGCAGGATCTCGGCGCCTGTCATCCTGGGCCGCGATCACCACGACGTTTCGGGCACCGATTCACCTTATCGCGAAACCTCCAATATTTACGACGGCTCGCAGTTCACTGCCGATATGGCAGTCCAAAACGTGATCGGCGACGCTTTCCGGGGCGCTACCTGGGTGTCGCTTCACAACGGGGGCGGCGTCGGCTGGGGAGAAGTGATCAATGGCGGTTTTGGCATGTTGCTAGATGGGTCGGCGGATGCCGGCCGGCGACTCCGGCAAATGCTCTTCTGGGATGTCAACAATGGCATCGCGCGCCGCAGCTGGGCGCGGAACGAAGAAGCTATTTACGCTATAAAAAGGGCTATGCAGGCAGAACCACGGCTGAGGGTTACCATGCCTAATCTGGCAGATGATAAATTAATTGACGGCTGCCTTACCTGACGGTAAACTTACCGCTGATCATTTTTTCTCCGGCATTAACACGGTAGATGTATAACCCTGTATTCCAGTAGGAAGCATCGATCAGCATGGCATGTTGCCCGGCGGACAGCCAGCCTGCATCTGCTTCCAATATCAGCTGCCCTGTTGCCGTGTAAACCTTGTAGGAAACCGGTGCGGACTGTTCAAGGCTGATCACCAGGCTGGCCTTGTTCTGGACCGGATTAGGGAAAATAGTTACATGAGAATACTGGATTTCTTCAGCTATGCCCACCGGATCGGCCGTGTTAAATTCCGTCGATTCACCATAACCGAATAATGATGCCTGGTAAATTATATTGCCACTGCCATAATAGAGCATGATGAATCCCGGGAGGATCAGACCATCGCCGCCGCTATCGTATACACTGAAGGTGTGACAATCTTCTTCTTCCAGTTCAAAGGTTTCCTGAATAGTTTGATTGGCATTGGTGTAAGGGCCTCCGGAATATAATACTTCACCGGCTGAGTTTTTAATCTCCCATGTCGTTTCCTCAGGGTTGGCATCGGTACGCAGGAAAAGTTTCACGGAATTTGGGGTATATAATGCCTTGGGGATGGTTTGGATCATCTGGTCGTTGGAAGGACATTCGTCAGGGTTTCCGTTCGGGTTCATGCTGTAAACAACCAACTGATTATCGTCTTCAACCGAAAAATCTACAGAAGGGAGTGCAACCGTTTCCTGCTCCAGGTAACCTAGAGAACCGGTCCAGGAAAAATTATTCGGTTCCCCGTTATTGACGTGATAGGTAATATCCAGGCTGGTAAGGATTTCACCCCCCAGGTTCCGGAGAAGGATATGGGGTTCGTAAATGCCATTGCATGTAGCGGTAGGCAAGTTCTGTATCTTTCTGACATTAGCGTCGAACGAGTATTCCGGCATAAATTCATCCAGCATCATCTTGGTCCCCTGGAAGATTTCCTTGGTATTATGGTCCTGCAGGAAAACGACAAGTTCCAGGTTTTCAAATACCCAGGAAGGGTTGGGGGAGAACTGCAGGCTGAATGATTGCGTATTGCCACTGGTAAAACTGACGGTCGTTCCGTTCTGGTTAGGGATCATCAACCGGCAGGCCTGGTTGACTTCGGTCATACCCTGCCAGTTTTCGGGAATGTGTTTTTCGGTGAGT
The DNA here is from genome assembly GCA_019429045.1 of Bacteroidales bacterium. GTDB lineage: Bacteria > Bacteroidota > Bacteroidia > Bacteroidales > JAGOPY01 > JAGOPY01. The sequence continues at coordinate 4,010 of JAHYJL010000113.1, read as the reverse complement.
ACCGCATGCAGGCGTAAATTAGTGCTGGTGTTAGTGCCGACTTTGGTAACTGTCAAATAAGCGGTAAAATCGGTCAGGCAGGCGTGCGTCCCTTCCATTTCAATTGTGAAAGCTGACTGTACTGCCATTCTTTGGTTCACCCTGGAGGAATACTGTGGGAACATGGTTTGAGAGGAACTGCCTCCTCCGACGACTGAATTGAGCCCGTCGAAATAAGCGGTCGGGAAACCCGGCACACCGTAATAACTCACCCGGGCATTGGAATAGGTATTAGCGTAACTGTCACCGGAATGGTATTTAATAACGGCAACAGCATAACCATTGTTCAGCAGATCCTCTGCGCCATTAGCCGCTGCAGGGCAATACTGGCACCATGTACCCGTACCGATTTCTAACACGACCAGGTTGCGGGGCACCTGCTGCGCTGCTGAAAATATCACCATTAAAATAAATGAAGCAAGGAGTAGAATCGACTTTTTCATTGGTATGATTTTTGATTTTAAAAAGTGAGTGTAAAAATACAAATAAATAATTCGATATTTGATATCTTTGCAGTTTCTTAACTTTTTTCAAAACCAAATGAATATGAAGAAAATATTACTATCTGCACTATCTGTTATAATCACTGTAAGTCTTTACAGCCAGAGCCTTTCACTTTTTTTCAACGGCGAACCTATCGCTCATGGAGCTACCGTTCAGGTCCTTGGCAATCCAACGGACGACTACATGCAGGCTAAAGCCGCTGTAAAAAACAATTCGGCTAATGCCATTGAAGTAATGGTGAAAAAGCATATCAATGCCGATGACACGCTCCCGAATACAATGAATGTTTTCTGTTGGGGGTCGTGTTTCCCCCCCAATACATATGTATCTCCTTTTTCAATCCTGATCGGGCCCGACCAGGTCAATGACACGAGTTTTTATGGGGATTACTTTCCCAATGGCGTAATTGGCATCACCCGGATCAGCTACATATTCTTCGATATGAACAATGAGAACGATTCCGTAGCGTTCACCGTGGAATATAATGCCAGCCCGGCATCCGTAGCACAAAATCTGCTGACGCAAGTTAATCTTTCGGATGCCTATCCGAACCCTGCCATCAGCGTTGTTAATTTTGGTTACAGGTTGCCTGAAGATACCCGCAAATCGAGCATTATTATCTCTAATATTTTGGGTGCCAGGATAAAAGAAGTTCAACTCACCGGTGTCTCGGGCAAAACAAGTATACCTGTCGGAGACATGGTCAATGGGGTTTATTTTTATTCCCTTTGCCTGGATGACCGCGTGGTAATTACCCGGAAATTTGTGGTGAAGCGGTAAGGCCTATTCTCCGAAATTCTTCAGATAGACAGTATGACATGCTGCCAAACCGGCAGTTTCGGTGCGCAGCCTGCTAAAACCCAGGGAAACCGTCTGGTAACCTGCCTCTTTCGCTTTCCTGACCTCATCTTCACTGAAGTCGCCTTCCGGCCCGATGAGGATAATCGCATCCCTCTCTTTTTCGTATGCCTGGCTTAACATTGGTGAGACATCATCGATATAAGCGATTAGTTTGCACAAATTACCGCTGTCTTTTTTCAGAAATGCATTGAACGTTTCCGGTTCATTCAAAACAGGATGCCACGCCTTTATAGATTGTTTCATGGCGGCCGTAATGACTTTAACCAGCCTGTCGGTTCTGATGTGACGCCTTTCCGAATTGTCGCAGATCAAAGGTGTGATTTCATCAATGCCGATCTCTGTGGCTTTTTCCAAAAACCATTCAAAGCGGTCGATGTTTTTCATAGGGGCGATGGCGATGTGGAGGCGGTAGGGGCGGAAACCGTATTTCAGTTCCGGGTTCCGGGTTTCAGGTTCCGGGTTTCTGGTTTCGGGTTTCTGGTTTTTGATTAACCTGATGGTGCATTCCCTGGGGTTGTTGTCTTCGATGACTGATTCCCAAAGGTTGCCTTTGCCGTCGGTGATGTGGATCACATCGCCGGTTTTCAGGCGAAGTACTTTGACGCAGTGGCGCGATTCCTCTTCATTCAGGGTATGAAGGTCCCCAACCAGGCCCGGCGCGTAAAATAGGTTCAAAAGAAGGGCGTTTATTCGATGATGACCTTCCTGACCATCACCTGTTCGTTGCTGATCAGACGGATAATATAGACTCCCCGGGGATTGTCTGACAGGTTGATTGTCCTGTAGTACGAATCAGATTCGTTAACAACAGCCTCTTTCCAAACAACCTGTCCCTGGGTGTTAAGAACCTCTGTTTTAATCTTCCCGGTGAGGCCGGAAGCATACATCGAGAAGTTCCCGCCACTGGGATTGGGATATATGGTGAACGACCCGATGGCGGGCTTAACAGTTCTGTCCCCTGTAATATTTGAAATAATAATATTATCGAGATATAGGTTATTGCCAAGATTGTTAAAGGCTTCAAACATGATCATAATGTTCTTTTGGCCCGCCCAGTCAGTCAGGTCGATGGTAAAGCAGTCGGCCCCCCATCCCAGGCTGCACCAATCGTCGTTGTTCACCGGGATAAATTCATAGACTGTTGAGGGGGCGGTTTCAAAGCCGCCATGGCCATCGGGACCGCCGGCCCAAACCCTGATCCAGTCTTCCGAGCATCCGCCGGAGATATAAATGATCAGCGAATCCTTTTGTGAGAAACGCTGGGAATAGGCATGATCGAAGGTCAGGTAAACATTGCTGAACTGACTGAAGTTCAGGTACGGGCTGATCAGCCTGTCGCGTTCTCCCAGCTTCACGTAGCCGTAGAATTTCATTCTTGCGGCATAATTGGCGGTTTCTTCAATGAAATAATTTTCCCATGTATAGCCAAAATCAGGATTGACGACAGTCCAGCTCTTTTCAGCAAATGTACCCGATTCAAAGTCTTCTTCAAATGGCAGGTAAAATCCGCCGGCCTGGATATAGTCCGTTTTGGTCAGTGTATTCTGGCCGTTCTGGTTGGTAACGGTGAGTGTGACGGAATAGACCCCCGATTGGCGGAATTCCACCACCGGGTTTTGCGAATTGGCATTTGTGCCTTGCTGATAAGCGATCGTACCAGGTGAGAACGACCATGTCCATGCGTCGGGACAGTGCTGGCTGTTATCAAAAAAATGGACGATATCATCTGTGCAGACATTTGTCATGTCGGTGCTGAATTCCACCATCGGCAGGATCGTATCGCTGACGAAAATATAATCGGCATAGATCACGGAATCGGCGCCGGCTTCATTGGTCACCACCAGTTTAACCTGGAAGGTCCCCGGTGTTGAATACAAAACCCCGGTGGGGGTCCGGTCGTAAGAGACCGCTGGATCGGCGCCGTCGAATTCCCATCGCCAGGCGGTAGGTACCCCGGAGGAGAGGTCGGTGAAATCGATGGCGCAGCCGGTGGGAATGAGCGTTTCGGTGGTAGTGAAATTGGCAGTGGGCGGATAATGATACATATCCGATTCCCAGAGGCCCCTGCCGTAGGTCCCGGCGCGGATCATGTCCCCGGCCGGATTGGCTGGATCATAGAAAATTTCCACCTCGGTCACGGAGGCATCCGGTGGCAGGCCATTGCTGAACATGACCCAGTCACTCATGAACTGATCCCGGTAAAATACCCCCAGATCGCTGCTGACATACAGGCCTTCATGACTGTTATTATAATAAGCGATACTGGTATAGGCCACATTTGGAAGCGTCCCGGAAATATCATCCCATGACTGTCCCCGGTTGGTCGATTTATAGATCCGGTTGTTCTGGGAGAGATATACAATATCTTCGTTATAAGGATGGCATTCCACATCGTTGATGCCACCGCTGACGGGAAGCAGACCGGTCAGGTCATACCATTCCGGGTTTGCGGCTTTGCAGTCATCTGTTCTGAAAAGCTTGTTATCATACCGTGCGGCAAACAAAATGTCGGTATTGGCGGGAGATTGCTCCAGTACCCGCATATTCTGGGAGTTGCTCCCTGCCAGGTTATCCGATACCATCTGCCAGGCGATTTGACTGGATGG
>JAHYJL010000112.1 GCA_019429045.1 Bacteroidales bacterium | reverse complement strand
CTTTCCCCAGCGAATATCTCGCATCGTCAGGGGCTCCCAGGGCCAGGTAAGTGGTGCCTTCATCATCAAAATTGTTATTGGGAATATAACAGGCAGGCACCCTGTAGGCATAATTCCCTCCGCCGGGCTGCAGTGAAAAATTAACTGTGGCGGCATTGTTTGCCGTAACGGTAACTGTCTGGTCCGATGTCTGATAACCGTTGGTAACTGCTTTGACATTATAGGTGCCGGGCACCAGGTATTTATGAAAATCCCCTACCAAAGGATCGTTGTATGCAGGATAGGAATCTTCAATATAAATGGCGGCCTGAACCGGTTCCCCGGTAACAGCATCGGTAACCATGCCACGGATGCCGAAGCCGGCATGCTCAATCATGGCCAGCATGGCCGGCTCGTTGATCTCATAATAATACTGGATCTGCGATGTCGGCGGCTGCTTGCTCATGGAAAGTTCCATCGACCAACCCACCGATCCCATGATGCCATAATAAGAGTCTTTGGTGCTGCCGTTGATGGGGTACATCCCATAATAACCCTGTTGTACAGGAAGATTGGTGTAGCCGGATGAATTGGCATATACCATCCCCAGGGCATGAATGTGCGGCTGGTCAGGACAGAGATCGGGACGGTAGCTCCAGGCGTATGACAAAAAAACAGTACCGCTGTGGTAGGAGGTATGCACCACGAACTGGTTCTCATACATGCAGTTTCTCAGCGCTTTCGATTCAACCTGGGAATAATACCCGGTGCTGGAACCTTCAGCATTCCACATATACCCAAAGTCGCGGTTCAGATCGACCCCATTGCTGTTGTATCTGGACATATGGACACGCCCGTCGGGGTTTACCATGATATATAACCAGATTTCCCGCGTGTCGATCAGGGTTGTTACATAAGGGTCAACCCCGTAACTCTGGCACAGGAACCTGGCAAACCGGATAAGGTTCTCGGGGCCGCCTATCTCATCCCCGTGAATCCCCCCGTCAAACATCACTTCGGGCTCATATTCATCGATATGGACATTATCGCTGATCTTTAAAGCAATCAGCTCACGGCCTTCCAACGACAACCCATAGCTGAATTTTTTACAAATGGAAGAATAGGCCAGTGTCAGCAGGTTAATCTCCTGGATGATCTCTTCATAGGAATGATACTGGTCGCGTTGCAGCCAGAAATCCCGGTAATATTCATTGAGGTCTTCTTTAAGGATCTCATATCCAATATTTCTCTCCTTTAAGATAGCCAGTTCTGAGGGTATGACATAGAGCAGTGCATATCCTTCATGGGCGTATATATCGCCATTGAGTTTCAGTTCATGTAATTGCATGGCCAGTTCGGGCCTGTTCAGATCAACTTTGACCTCCATCTCGCCCGGCCGCCATTGGCCATGGGTTGCTGTCATGAGCATAAACAGTGCGAGAGATAAGAACAGATAAGATTTCTTCATAATCAACATTAAAGGGAAGGGTACTTCCCAATGAAGAACCAAAGATAAAGAAGAAAACTAGTCGTTCTGACCTATTTGATGAATTTACCGGTGACAGGACTGTACGAATCATGAGGCTGCAGCCGCAGCAGGTAAATAGCTTTCGGCAGATCCTCAACAGGTATTTGCAGATGGTTCTGACCGGGCACTATTTTCACTGTATGATGATAAAATTCACGTCCGGCTATGTCTGTGATACATAAATCCGCGGTGATATGGACGGCGGCATTGATCCGCAGGTTCAGCATATCCCTGACCGGGTTGGGATATATAGGAGAAAATGTGATACCGTTGGGAAATTGGTCGGGGATACCCTGCACATTGGGTCCGAAGACCGTCAGGTTGATACCTTCCGCTACCGGGTTACCCGTTGAAAGTGTGACGGTTACCAGTGTGGACGGTTTTCCGGTAGCATCGGCATTGAGGAAATAGGTGCCGAAGGGCAGGCCGGCGAATTCAAAATTACCATCCGGATCAGGGACTGTAAACCGCGTGGGGGTTTGTGTGTGATCATAGAGAATGACGGTTGTACGGGTATCGGTCATCATTGCAGCATCCTGGCCCTGCACAAATTTAACCTGGCCCCTGATAATCCCCGTGCCCGACATTACAAACCTGACGGGAACCAGGTGGATCTCTGCGGAGTAAATATCTTCATGGGTAAGGGTAAAGGCGGAGGTGTGCTGCCATCTGATCACGTCGCCTGAATAGGTTGGGAAATAGGAGTTGTAAAGGGATGAATTGGTCTGGAGGATGATTTTAACAACATAAGAGCCGGGCAAAAGGAACCCGAAGCCGTAATAGCCGTAGTCAGAGAAGATATGCTCATCCATATATAGCAGTTGTTCCCCGATGGCCCGGTATAGATAGGCAATGGCCGTATCACCGGCAAGCACGGGGTTGTTCAGGGGATAATCACCTGCGTAAACCAACCCGCCAAGGCTGAAATATTCCCGGGTGGAAATAGCCTGGCATATCTGATCATTGCAGGTATCCGGATTACTAAGACTGGAAACGGTCAGGCAAACCTGGTAGTTGCCCGGTTCTTCATACCGGTGAACCGGGTTCTGATCAACGGAAATATTACCGTCTCCGAAATCCCATGCCCAGGAATCGATATCTCCTGTTGAAATATCGGTGAAAACGTAGCGGTATGGTAGTGTCGATAACGAATCCAATACTATTGTGAATCCTGCATGGCAACCGGAATCTTTCAGAAAATTATTTGCATTGCCAGGATGCTGTGCTTGCACGATAAAGGGCATCATCAGCAACCATATGGCCATCGGAATCAATTTCAGCGTCTTCATGGCATCATTCCTTTAAAGTTTGAAAAAGATACCGGCTTTCACCCCGGTTACAATAGGTTTGCGTGGCTCATAGCCAGCCTCTTTGGTATATACCGGAGAAATATATTGTTCGAAAACAGGTTCCAGGTGCAGGCTCCACCGGTCGGTCAGCAGGTACCCGACATCCAGGCCGGCGGTGAATCTCCAGTTGGTGCTCATCCGCGCAGGGACCTGGCGTTCGATGCCGATCAACTCACCGTTCGATACGCTAAAATCAACTACCGGTTCATTTTTGTGAACCAGCCATGAAAATTTTATCCCGGCATTGACAGACAGAGAAATCCGTCCATTGTTCAGGAAACTATAACCAAATGAAAGGGGAATATCAATGTATGAGTAGCTGTTATTCTTTTCAGTGATCGTAAAGTGAGGTACAGAATCATAAATCGCTTCCTCCCGGAGCAGAAGGACTATATCGTCGGGGTTTTTCGGATCAACGGAAAAAGAGACAACGTCCAGGAAATACCCCACGCTGTCGTACGATTTATAATCGATCCTGTATGACCCGATATCTTCCATTCTGCTATATCCAATGCCGCTGCTGATGCGGAACCCCGAAAGATCGAGCCTTACAATGGCTTCACCGCCCAGCATCTGGTTGTAGGGATTGGGGTCGTAGAAAACGACCGTTGGGACGAAATTGGCGCCCAATGATAATTCTGTTGTCCTGAAATATGACCTTTCATGATAGGGAGAGAAGGTTGAAGCAATGTTGTTTTCCCGATGGGTTGGCAAGTCTTCGCCGGTTATGGTTGTATTCATCAACCCTGTCTTACGGGATGTCATTCTGTGAATCCACTCCGGGGTATATTTGTCGACAGGTTCAGAAGCTTTATTTTCCCGGATTGTCTTCTGGTCATTTATGGCGTTGATCAATGGCAGGATGGCTGGGTCATCGGCAGGATCGATCGCGGAAGCCAGGTACAGCTCTTCCGAATCGTGATCACCGGTGAATAAGGATGAAGCCTCGTAAAAGACAGGCTCTACTGAAAAAACCTGTGCTGTCTGCTGCATGGTCTGCGGGTCAGTGAACGATTTGTTCAGGGTGACCGGTTTGATCAGGTAACCGCGGCGGGCGTTTTCTGCCGGTATGTTCGGCTCTTTGTCCTCGTATTTATTGGCGGGGATGAGCAGCCATGGCATCAATCCCGCGACGATCAGCAGGAATATGGATGTGATCAGACCCGAAGGGCTGAATCTCGATGGTGGGAAGAAGCGCCTTTCTATCCTTCGCCACAGGCCGATGGAGGGCTCGACCCTATAGCCGGCCATCGCCTCTTTAAAGAGATCATCGATTTTATTCCGTGTGTTCATATAGCAACCCTGTTAATATATTGATATCGAATGGTTTCTTCTATTTTTCTGCGCAAGGTTTTCCTGGCTTTCAGCAATTGCGTCTTTGAAGTATTTTCGGAGACACCGAGCATGGAGGCAATTTCTTTATGGCTGTAATTTTCAATCGCATATAGGTTGAAAACAACGCGGTAACCGTCGGGCAGCTGCTGGATCATTTGCATCAGCTTTTCTTTGCCTATGTTGAGATGATCGGGGATATCGTTTTCCAGGTCCTGTTCATCGCCGTTACTGATCGTCTCTTCCAATTCATTGACATCCGCGTGAAAGGCATGCTTCAGGTTTGACTGATAGTTGTCGATGGCCGAGTTGATCATGATCCGCTTGATCCAGCCTTCGAAAGAACCCTCCTGACGGAACTTACCGATCTGGGTGAAGACCTTGATAAAACCATCCTGCATCACATCTTCGGCGTCAATCTGGTTTTTGCAATACCGCATACATACGCCCAGCATGACCGGTGCATGTTTCCTGAAAAGCATGTTATAAGCTTTCCGCTTGCCTTCCAGGCACCCTGAGATGATTTGATCGTCGGAATTCATTCCTGGTACCTTCAATAAATCAGACGCCGGGAGTCTGAAAAAGTTGCCCGGCGCCCGCAATAAAAAATGTCAGAATGATATAATTTCCCGTATTTAGTTGAATTTCAGGAATTTTCCTGAGACAGCCATATTGTCCTCCGGGACGATGACCAGCTGGTAAAATCCCGCAGGCAATTCCTGAACGGGAATGGTGATATGACGGGTCCCTTCTGCCAGGAGGAGATCTTCGCGATGAACTGTCCTGCCCAGCAGATCGGTCACCAACAGGGTGATCCGGGATGTTTTTTTCATGCTGATGGATACCGAAGCCTGCTCTCTTACCGGATTGGGGTATAGCAGGAACGTGTTTTCAATGTACGCAGACTCAGGTTCATTGATGGAGAAGGTGATGCTTCCGGGTAGGATGACCAGGCTGATGTCGCTGGCCAGCGGCTTTTCCTCGGTAATGGTAACATACATCGGTGTGGTCGGTATGCCGGTAACATCCGGATAAAGCTGATAGGTGTCGTAAGCGATGTTGGAAAATATAAAATATCCCTCTATGTCCGATAACCCGCATGTGAGGTTATATCCCCGATCGTCGAGCAATAGAATCTCGATGTTTCCGGCGGGGATGATCGCCTGGGCAGACCGGCTTGTATCATAGACGATCTGGCCGATGATCTGGCCTTTTCCAGCAGTCATTCCGACGGATGGGAGCAAGGAGATATGGGCTTCCCAATCATCCTTTTGCAGGTCAATGATCTTGGCCTGGTCCCATGCATAAACATTGCCGATATAGGTCGGCATGAACTGGCCGTAAAGTTCGGATATCGCCTGTAGCCTGGTTTTGGTAATATATTTTCCGGGCGGTAGGGCATAGAAGTAATAATACCCCAGCGTATCAATGGCAGCTGTATCCAGAGGGATGAGCTGGTTGCGTTCATCGAAGGTATAAAGATAAGCCTGCCCGTAATCGATAGGGAAATAGTTGGCGAAAACATGCCCGCCAAGATGGTAATAGTTCCCGACGCCAACCTGGACCTGCTTAACAATGGTACTGATCTTGAAATGTTCATACTCCGGGGGAAGCGAGCTGATGGTGAGGGTCACCATGTAGATGCCAGGCCTGTCATAGGTATGCTCCGGATCCTGTATTTCGGAGTAATTCCCGTCCCCGAAGTCCCATTCCCAGGATTTTATCTGGAGACCGATCGACTGGTCTCTGAAGATTACCTTTAACGGGTTGTCTTCCAAGGGATCGGACAGGGTCTTAAAATTAGCCTGGAACTCGCTTGTGGTATTGGGATCGAAGATGGAAAAATCAGCAAAAACCAGGAAATGATCTTCCCAGACAAACCGGTAATGGCGGTCAAGGGAATGTAATGTATTGTTCAGGTCAAACAAATGAATATTGATAATGCCATCCGTTGAAGTGGTTACAATGGTATCCCTGTAAAAGCCATTGGCATCGGTTTTGGCGACTGCATAATAACCGAAGCCGTTGTTGATGGTAGAATCGGAAAAGATGTAAATGTTGTGGCCCGGAATAGGGGCGCCGGTCAGCGTATTGGTGAGTTGTCCGCTGATATGGATATAATTCTGATACTGGTTGAACTGTGCGAAAGCGGGAAGGATCAGGAAACCCATCAAAACCAGCAGGCCGGTGCGGATTAAACCCCCCGCCAGCGTTGGTTTCTTTCTGTGTATTTGTACAATCTTTTTCATGACCGTTGAGCTTAGAAATTATATTTCAGTCCTGCCCTTACGCCGTAAGTTGTCGATTTCGCACCGGCATTGGCAGGCAGATCATATTCGGGATCAAGGGCAAAACGGAACGTGGGCTCCAGGCTGAATCCCAGCTTATCGGAGAGCTGGTATTCGAGGCCGGCTCCCAGTTGCAATTGCCAGTTTATGGTTGATCTCACCGGGACCTGGTAATCCACATTGATAATCCTTGCTTTATCTTCAGGATCAATCGCTTCAGGCAGCTTTTTAATGATCATAAAAGATGCGGCCGGGCCAGCTTTGGCATACAGTGAGATTTTGCCGAAAGTGTGCCGATAGCCAAACAGGACCGGGATTTCCAGGTAGGTATAATTCACGCGGGTTTCGGAAATGGCATAGTGATCTATGGTATCGTAAACCTCCATGGTTTGGGTGTAATAGGTGGGAATAATGCCGTTTTCAGTCGAGTCGAACGTGATCTGGTAGACGTGTTCATAGGTGCCCAGGAACCTGTTGTAGTCGATGGCATAGTTACCCTTATCGTGTGAGGACCGGATGTTCACCCCGCTTTGGATGAAGAAACGGTTGAAATTGATTTGTGGCAGGATGGCAAGCCCGTAACTGATGGCATTGTCCAGGTCATTTTCACGGAAAGAGGTCACTTCCGGATGGAAATAAAGGCCCAGTGACCAGCTGGCGCGGTTGTTCCTCGCATAATCCCTGTATCCGTTCAGCTTTTTGATATCCCGGGGTGAAAGGTTGTAATTGACCGCATCGGCATAGCTGATATCGCCGGAAGCGAGTTTGCGGTGCAGCCCTGTTTCCCAGAGACCGGTTCTTGACGTGGCTGCCGGACTATTATTCCCGGAGTATGCCTGATCTGGTTCAGCGGTGATAGTTTGCCTGGCCGGGTTATCTTTCCGGAAGGGCTCCCTGACAGGTATTTCAGCGGGTATATTATCTGGAGTGGTGGCTGAGGCTTCTGATGATGGAGCAGCGTTTAAAACAGTTGACGGATCGGTGGTAACAGTTCCGGGTGCATGCAGGAACTGGCCTTTTGCTTCAGATGTCAGGATGTTTGCCGAAGGGTTATTTCCCAGGAAATGATACAGGAGGCCTCCCAGGAAAAGCAGCAAGGAAAGAGCGATGAACATTGGCATGACGAAACCGGTATTGCCGCTGGTTGGCGGGTTGCCGGCAATCCGTGACCTGACAACTTCCCACACATGCGCAGGCGGCTCGGGCCCGAAGTTCTCGAACTTCTGCCGGATGACCTTGTCGAATGTATCAAATTGATCCGCCATATTACTCAGATTTTCTTTGCACCAGTCTTTGCTGCAGGGTCGAACGGGCTCTCGACAGCTGGGACTTGGAAGTGTTTTCAGAAATATTCAGCATTTTGGCTATTTCCTGATGATTATAACCTTCAATGACATGGAGGTTAAAAACCAGCCGGTAGCCTTCCGGCAATTCCCTGATCAACTGCAACAGGTACCCAACCGAAATCTTGTCCAGGATATCTTCAGCCACTGCCTGATTGGATGCGAAAGTCTCCAGGTTGATTTCGTTCCATTCGTTCTGCTTGCTGTTGTAATAATTGATGGCTGTATTGATAATGATTTTCCTGATCCATCCCTCGAGTGAACCTTCAAACCGGAAATCTTTCAGATAGGAAAAAACCTTGATGAAGCCTTCCTGGAGGATATCATCAGCCTCAAGCGTATTCCGTGCAAAACGCAGGCATACGCCATACATCTTGCACGAATAGTGCTTGTACAGGTATTCCTGGGCTTTCGGATTGTTTTCCAGGCACCTTTCGATCAGTTCCTTTTCGGTGTACATCTATGATGTCAAGCCCCTTAACCAGCTCAGATTATTGGGAACTATGTATTAAATTCACCTTCTATATCTGATACAAACTTAATAAAGATTTATTTCCTATTACGAAGAATCAGTATAAATTTTACCTGAACCGGCAAAACCGGATGTCAAAGAACTGATATAAAATCAATAACACAGGCACAATAAAGCCTGCGAATGTATGAGATAGACAGGATTTTTTTTCAAATGGTTGCATGTGATCATAAATAAATCCTGATCACAGTAATATTGAGGTATAAAAAATTGCAGATCAGGCTGATAGAATTTATTAACTTAACTTCCCACGCAATCTTTGTATATGCACCTTGCCGAGCGCCAGAACATGGTACATGGCCGGGACCACCACCAGGGTAAGGAAAGTTGAGAAGGTAAGGCCGAAAATGATAGTCCATGAGATCGGCCCCCAGAAAGCTACGTTATCACCGCCAAAATAAATCTTTGGGTTGAAAGTTTCAAAAAATGATATAAAATCGATATTCAGTCCTGAAGCTAATGGCAACAAGCCGAGAATGGTTGTAACCGCTGTAAGCATAACCGGCCGCAGACGTGTCCTGCCACCCTCAATGATACATTCGGTGGCGATTTCCCTTGACAGGATAGCGCTGTCTTCCATTCCCAGCTCCCTGCGCTTGCGGCGTTTCAGAAGATCGATGTAATCGATCAGTACGATGGCATTGTTCACCACGATCCCGGCCAGCGAAACCAACCCGATCCCTGTCATGATGACCACGAAGTCCATTCTGAAAGTCGATATGCCGCCAAAAACACCAATGGTTGAGAACAGCACGCTGAGCATGATGATGAACGGCTTGACAATGGAATTGAACTGGCTGACCATGATGATCAGGATCAGCGACAGGGCAATGAACAAAGCCCTGACCAGAAAAGCCATGGATTCTTCCTGTTCCTGCTGCTCGCCCGTAAATTTATAATTGTATCCCGGCGGCATCGTTATATCGGCCAGCAGGTCTTTCAACTGATTATTTACCTCAGTGGCATTGTAACCTTTGACAACATTAGAGTAAACGGTTACCATCCGGATCAGATCCTTTCGCTTGACCGATTCATAAGTGCTGCCATAGCTCACGTCTGCTACGGCAGAGATCGGTACCTGCTGTATCTTTCCGCTGGCCTGGTCGCGGAATGTGATCCGCAGGTTCAGCAGGTTGGCCATGTTGTGGCGGTACTTTTCCTCCAATCGCAACTGGATGGGAT
>JAHYJL010000111.1 GCA_019429045.1 Bacteroidales bacterium | reverse complement strand
GCCTCCACGCCTCCATGCCCCCACGCCTCCACGCCTCCATGCCTCCATGCCTCCATGCCCCCATGCCCCCACGCCTCCATGCTCCCCTGCCTCCTAGCTCCGCTTATTTTTTTACTTCTTCCATAGCTTCGATTATCAAAAACATATTGGAGGAAGGATTTTCGTATAAAGTCAGGTTCCTGGCTCTTTTACAAGCCTCGGGGTAATGACCTGACAATTTGGTCCTTAATCTTTCATCCAGAATTCCTTTTTTATAGGCACACCGGTTCCGGTTACTTAGTTCTTTAATGCAGTCGTTAGTGCTGATATGCGCTGTCTGAGCCTTGTAATGAAGTAAGAACCATAATTCGATGGAGGGATTTGAAGCAATCAGAGTAACAGCCCGGATCGTTCTAAGCCTGTTCAAAGTATCCCTGACATCGGAATCATAGATCAGGAAATCTTTGTCTTTTTTATGTGTTGGCTTACCCTGCTTGTATTTCCTAATATCGCCTTCACTGATATTGCTGCCGGATATTTTTGTAACAACATCTATTGGGATGCGGTATTTCGATCGCAGAAAACAAACATATGCCTCTTCTGTAGCACCCTCACAAAAGATCCAGAAGTGAGGATTGATTTTCTTGCCCTTCGGTGCAGATCGCTTTCTATTCACTTAACAGGGCTTTGAGTTGTTCAAATGAATCGTTGATATAAGGTACAGCGTCAAAACGTCCCTGTAAATAGGCCTTTTCAAGATCCATGGTGTCACGAAAGTCGCTGTAATCGTACAATGAATACACATCGGTCGACGCGTCCTCCTTTTTATTGGCGAAGAATATCTGATCTTTCCGGAACTTTTTAAGATCCAGGAACCGTGTGTTATGGGTTGTACAAATTAACTGGGCTTTATCTCCCGCCTGGAATATATTGAAAATGTATTCGATGATCTTCGGATGCAAGCTGTCTTCTATCTCATCGATCAAAAGCACCTTATTGTTTTTCACCACATCAAGGATGGTCAGCATGATGAAAAATAATTTAATCGTCCCCTGTGATTCTTCTGTCAGAAAATCAAACGCAACATCAGGCGAAGCCCTGTGATAGGTTTTTATTTGCAAGTGATCCTGCACTACATCCTCAACGGTAATAGTCAATTGGTTAAGGTCTGCATTGAAGTTTTTGCCCTGTTGCTTCAGGACTTTAATTTTAACATCCACGATATCACTATCTGCAATTTTAAGTGCTTCGAGCAAGTGGGCTTTGTTTTCTTTTGTAAGGGATTCAATGGCCAGTGAGCCATAACTGGCATATTGCAAGATGAATGTTTGAAAGAAATAATTGAAAATCTCTTTTGCAATATCCCGATCCATCTGGCTTGCCCTCGAAATGTACAAGGTCTTTTCAGAAGTATTTTCAGCTACATCGAAAGGTCGTTTGATCAAATCACCAAAAGAGTATTTGTCTTTTTTCGTCTTGCCCAAGCGTTCGTCCCTGGTAAATATCTTTGTAATCCTGCCTTTAGGATAATAATAAAGGCTTTCGGTCAGGATTTTCTGCCTGGTCAGAGAAAAGGAGTATTCGTACTCAATTCCGGAAGTTACAAAACGAATGAAATATGTACTGGGTTTATGTTCGTACCCGGAGAATTTAAAAGGTTTGAAATTGAAGATGACATTTTCATTATGAACATGTGAAGTAAAAACCATGGCATGACAAAACCGGATAGCGTTGATTATATTGCTTTTACCGGATGCATTGGCCCCATATATGGCCAAAGTTTTAATCACATCAAGATCATCGAACTTGAAAATATTGTTGGAAAGAGTCCGGGCATTTGCTGACTTTATGCTGGCTGCCCTAAAATCCAGGGTAATTTCATCTTTAATTGAGAAAAAATTACTTAAGCGAATTTCTAAAACCATTTTAATGAGCGTATTTGTAAATATTTTACAAATATAAACTATAAATGTGAAGTTAGCAATGAAATAGTAAAAATTGTTCCAGTGTTCCGGGTTCCAGGGATCCAGGGTTCCAGGTTCCAGGGTTCCATGCCCCCATGCCTCCATGCCTCCATGCCTCCACGCCTCCATGCCCCCAAGCCTCCATGCCCCCATGCCCCCATGCCACCATAAAATCAATGTTTATCAAACAGTTCAGTTTGCAATATGGCTATTCTTCGGGCTTCAACTTTTACCTGTTTCATATGTCCATAATTCACGGCTAAATAAATAAAGGGGCTATAGAGATTGCCGAATAATCGTTTCAGAACTGATAATTTGCTGTAAAACTTCTTCCTGGCATTGATCTTGCCGATCTGGAGCTCGTATGGTGTCATTTTCGCGGGTTTGAATACAACTGTATTATGATCGTAATACTTCCAGTCTGTGGTTATCAATCGGTCCTCATTTTTCAGGTCTTCATAAATTTTTGTTCCGGGATAAGGAGTTAATACGTTGAAGGAAACCGTGCTTACTTTATTTTTTATCAGGAATCGAACGGTTTCGTTAAATATTTCTTTTGTGTCGCTATCAAAACCAAAGACCATTGATGCATGGATAAGAATACCCATTTTTTTGATCTTTTTTAAGGCAAACTCCAGATTTTCAATTTCATTAAATAACTTATGCATTGATTTTAGCTGTTCCTCCGACACACTCTCAATCCCGAAGAAGAGCGCTTTGCAACCGCTTTCTGCCGCAAGTTGCATCAGTTCTTCATCCCCAACCAGTAATGAAACAGAAGCCTGTCCCACCCATTTGATCTTTAAAGGTTTAATTGCCTGGAATAATTCTTTCGCATATTTTGGATGACCGATAATATTATCATCCAGAAACATGAAGTTCTTTGCACCGGATTCCCGGATGTCCCGCACTACATTTTCAATAGGAATATGCCTGATTTTTCTTCCAAAAAGGTTGGTAACACAGCAAAAATCACAATGATAGGGGCATCCGCGGGTTGTCATGACCGGGATAATATTATACAATCTTTTTTTAAGAATTTTGCTAAAGTCCTTGCGAACATATTTTCCCAGGTCAGGTGAGGGATTATGGTATGTTTTCTTTAACCGGTCTTGTTGAAAATCCTGCAACAGTTGCACCCAAACGCCTTCCGCCTCTCCGATCACCACACAATCGGCATATTGCAGAGCCTCATCCGGCAATATGGTAGGATGTACGCCTCCCAGCACCACCGTTTTGCCCCTGGCCCTGAATTCCCCGGCAAGCTTGTAGGCCCTCGGAGAATTGGCCGTCATGCAGCTTATGCCAACCAGGTCACATTGCATATTAAGATCAACACTTTCAGCTTCTTCCTCAATGGTAATAACCTCATGTTCCGGAGGGGTTAATCCCTTAAGAATGTATAGAGAGAGCTGGGGCATCATTAGACCTTTATTGGTCTTTTTTGTTGCATCAACTGTAGGCGAAATCAGTATAATTTTCAACTTTTCCTGTTTATTTGCTCCTGTTTGTAAGGCAAATTTAACTAATTCTATAAAAATTTACCTTTATATTTTCTGATATGGAAAAAGTCAGAAGCGATCGGCCTGAACAAAGCGATCCTGTCAGTGTTTAATAATTAACAAATCTTATAATATGTCAACGATTCTCATCTCAGGTGCCAATGGCAACTTAGGACAGGTAGTCACCCGTCATCTTCTCGATACAGGATATTCATTACTGGCAGCCGGTGTAGGCAGTGCCGATGAGCTGCCTGCGCATGACCGGCTCAAATTTCACCAGGTGGACCTGATGGATGAAGAGCGCGCAGTTTCTTTTGCAGAAAAGGCCATACGTCAAAGGAAAGATTTAGATGCTGCCGTATTGCTTGTAGGCGGCTTTGCCATGGGAAAGCTGGCTGACACCAGCAAAGCGGAACTCGAAAAAATGATCGGGCTGAACTTTTACACCGCGTACCACCTTGTCAGGCCGCTGTTAAAGCATTTCCTGTCAAGGCCTGAAGGCGGGCAGTTCATCCTGGTGGGTTCCCGCCCGGGTCTGGATGCTGCCAGCGGAAAGGACTTCTTTGCTTATTCTCTCAGTAAAGCCATGATTTTCAAGCTGGCGGAATTCATCAACGTAGAGGGCAAAAAGAAGAATGTCACCGCCACCGTGATCGTCCCTTCGACGATCGATACTCCCGCCAACCGGGAAGCCATGCCGGATGCCGATTTTTCAAGCTGGGTGCCGCCGGAGCGTATCGCTGGGGTGATCTCATTCGCCCTCACGCCGGCCGGCAAGATGCTGCGGGAGAATATCCTGAAAGTTTACAACAGGGCATAAAAAAGTTATCATAATTACTGGTATCCCAACGGGTAAACCCGTTGGTTATGAAAGTCTCAATCGCTATCCCAACGGGTAAACCCGTTGGTTATGCAGGTCCCAACCGACGGGTTTACCCGTCGGAGCACAGCCTTACCCGTCGGAAAAAAAAGTCTCTTTATTTCGTAGTCCGACGACTAAAGCCGTCGGTTCCAATACTCTGGAAAGCTAACAGTAATGCTCCGACGACTAAAGCCGTCGGTTCCAATACTCTGGAAAGCTAACAGTTATGCTCCGACGACTGAAGCTGTCGGTTCCAGGAATACTGCAGTTTGAACCGACGGCTTTAGTCGTCGGAAGAAAAAACAATCAACCGACGGCTTTAGTCGTCGAAAGAAAAAACAATCAACCGACGGGTTTACCCGTCGGAGCAAGAAGACAGCCTCGAGCAAAAAAAAGAGGGTGCATCGACTTCAAGCACCCTCTCTCTATTACAATTTATCTGTTAATTCGTAATCAGCACCCTGCGGGTGAGGCTGTTTTTGCCACTCCGCATGACGATCGTATGGATCCCTTTGGCGCCTGAGCCGAGATCGATGGTTTTCAGGAATTGTCCATCGACTGTCAGTTCGACATCTTCAAACACTTTCATACCCAGGGCATTGAATATTGCAATGGTATAGGACTCCATCCCGGTGTTGCTGATCGCAATGGTGAACACACCCTTGTTGGGAACAGGATAGATGCTGACGGAGGTGCCTGGCAGTTCATCCAGTCCGACGAAGATCACATTGATATGGTTGGATTCATCCGAAACACAACCGTTCAGTGTCACCATTGTCCAGTAGGCTCCCTCTTCCTCCACCTGGTAGGTCTGGCCGGTGGCCCCTTCTATGATATCACCGTTAAAGTACCATTGGTTGCCTGACGGTGCGCTGCTGGTCAGCATATAGCTATCATCCATAGTGATCACCGGTGTAGCGGGGATCGGGTATACGCTTACCTGGAATGGCGGTGATGCGGCTCCGGGGCCACAGGCATTCTCGCCATAAACGGTGATAGGGCCTGATGAGGCTCCCATCGGGAAGTCGACCCGGATAGTGTTGGTGCCTGCACCACCGGAGATAAACGCCCCGGCGGGCACATTCCACATGTAGGAAGTTGCACCGGAGATGGCGGCCACTGAATAAGCTACACTTAAGGTGCCTTCACAAAGTTCAGCAGTACCGGTAACCGGACCCGCACCAGCCGGAAGCGCCAGAACGGTAATGCTCATGCTGGTGGGATTGGGGGCAGAGCAGCCAAACGCATTTTGATAATTGACGCTGACGCTTTGCGATCCTGCCACGGTCCAGTTCACCTCTATCTGGTAAGTTCCCTGGCCTGAAACGATCGTGCCGCCTGAAGTTACAGTCCACTGGTAGGCGCTGAATCCGCCTTCGGTCGTGTACAGATGATTGCCGGAACCGACACACATCATGTTGGACCCGGTGATCGTTGGTGTGGGCAGGTTGCCAACCGAAACATTCAGCATGGTCGGCGTTGCGGCAGGGCAACCGGCGGCGCTGGTGTAATTCACTGTAACATACTGAGCCCCAATTTGGTTCCACTGCACGGTGATTGAATGGGTCCCTGTACCAGAAGTAATCGTTCCTCCGGCAGAGACTGTCCAAACATAACCAGTCATACCGGCTTCCGTTGTGTAAGTTTCGGAATCCCCGATACATGACAGGTCGGCGCCAGTGATGGTAGGTACCGGGGTGGGGTTCACTGTAACAGCCAGGAGCGACTGCGCTCCGGAGCCACATACATTGGTCCCATAAACCCCGACATCACCTGAAACCGCAGAGCTGCTGTAGCTGACCGTAATACTGGTGGTATTGGCACCGGCGGTGATGGTTCCTCCGGCAGGCAATGTCCACTCATAGCCAGTAGCATAGGTAATTGGGGCAACAGTATAAACATGGCCATCCGTGCTCTGGCAGACAGAGGTGGGACCTGTAATGGCGCCGGCTGCCATTGGGACGGGGCACAGGGTCGTGAATGTCACATCCGCGCCATAAGTGGTTCCCGCCATATTGGTGGCCACACAGCGGAAATGATAGGTCGTATTGTAATCCAGCCCGGCAAGGTCGGCATAAACCGGTGTGGTCACATCGCCGGTAACAACGCCCGGGGTTGCACTGATTGTATTGCCATATCCGATAGTCAGCCCCCATTCAAAGGTAACAGTGCTGTTCTGGTTGTTTGCATTGACCGTCCCGTTCAGCGTGGCGGTGAAGTTACCAATGTTGGTAGCCGGTTCCGTAGTTACCGTTGGCGGGTTGGCGCCCGTGGTGAAGGTCATATCCATACCATAGGTCGTTCCCTCGCTGTTCTCACCCACCACCCGGTAATGATAGGTCTGACCCGTTATTAAACCGGCAAGATCTGCACTAACAGGGGTGTCGACACCTCCTGTCACTGGGCTTTCGATTGCTGTGATAGTAGAGCCATAAGCCATAGTAGTCCCATATTCAAAGGTAACCACCGTGGAGAAGCAGTTCGCGTTCACAGTTCCATTGAGTGTCGCAGAGGTCGAAGCGATGTTTGTAGCACTCTGCGTCTCAACGGTTGGTACGCCGGCAACATTTGTGGTGAAGGTCAAATCCTCTCCATACGAAATGACCCCACCGGAGCCCACGCCACGCAGACGGAAATGATAGGTTGTATTGCCCGACAGCCCGGTTAGCATGGCAGTGATGGCGGTTGTGGTGGAACCGGTAACAACATCCGGCACGCCGGTGACTGTATTACCATAAGCATCCGTTTCGCCATAATCAAAGAATGCATTGATGGTCAACCCATTCGCATTGATTGTTCCGTTCAGTATGGCCCCTTCGCATGAGATACCGGATGCATTCATTGTGGTGACATCCGGGTTCACACCGAATTCATAGGCTCCCATATCGGGTGGATTGGTACGGTAAATACCGGTAATATCCTTTGGGACAGACGGCAGATAGACGCCAATATTGTTCAATGCCATGTTAGTAGGAACAAAATTCGTCGGTGATGTATAATCCGGGTTCAGGGTCACTGAGCTGCCATCCTGGCCCGTTGCAGCCTGCCAGCCTGATAAGGTTGTAATGTCAGAACCCAAGAAGCCAAGTATACCATAAGGTCCGTAAGCATAATAATCGTTATAATTAATGGTTCCGAAGGTTGTACCAGTGGCTGCATAGATAGCAAATGACTTGCTTCCTGCAAGCCCTTCCAGGTTATTCGTGAAGATATTGTTGCGCACATCTGTTCCAGTAACAGAGCTTACGGACAGGAGCAAACAAGCAGATAAAGTTCCGGCGCTACCTGAAGGAAACTGGGTGCCGGTCAGATGTATCGTATTATGGTAGATTTTATGCCCTGCACCACTAACAAGCCTGATTCCAAATGGGTTGTAAGTAGTTGATGTGGCGGAATAATTCACGGTATTAATGTTATAGATTACATTATTGGTGATCACTGCACCGGCAACTGAAGCGGTGGCAACATTAATCCCGTAGGCTCCCCAGCCACCTGTGTTATTGTTCTGGAGGTCATGAATCAGGTTACCATCAATCACCGGATTATCCAGGTTGCTGGCAAGCCAGATGGCGGTCTGGTTTGTGGCTGTGCTGGTAATCATGTTGAAAACTTCATTTCCTTTCACCAAAGGTGCATTGGCACCAGATAGATAGATGGCATAGAAACCCATCTGGTCTGCGGTCACATCAGAACCGAGGGTATTATCCTTAATTACAAGATTTTCAAATTTTCCGGAAACATTACCATTGGAATAGATGCCATAATAAGATCTTGAAAATGCATTGTTCTGAATAGTTATATTATGGTTATCAAAGCCTGCAGTACCAACGCCAGATGCGGCGCCGATAAAGATACCATGAGCTGCTGATGTATTGTATCCGTTTGAGATGTTACAGTTCCTGATCACGTTATCGGTCGCACCAAGACTTGCACCAAGGCTACCAATCCAAATAACCGCAGTTGTCCCGGAAGATGAAGTATTGGTGATGGTCAGGTCTCTGGTTGATCCGTAGCTATTGGATCCGTCAATGATGAAATGTTTCACCCCATTGAGCTTAAAAATAGCCGTGGCAGTACCGCTGATAACCGGTGAAACACCGGGAGCAGGTTTAATCGTCACTGTATTCATCTCACTGGCACCTGCCATGGCACTGATTTCCAAAGGAAATGTCTCATTTGTGGAATAGTCGGCATCCGTAAGGGTCAGCGTTACCGGACAGGTAATCTCTTTCAGGTTAAGATCAGCGAAGGCATCGGTTAATGTTGCGTATGTCTGGCCAGCGCCGACATTATAATTACCGCACATCAAACCAACAATAACATAGGTATATGGTGATGTCGGTGGTATACCACAGGCCGGCGGGTTAAAAGTAAATCCATCTGCCCCACCTGAAGGTATGGCACCAATATTTGGCGTTGGGGTTACAAGGTCTTGTGCTACAACATAATAAGAAACTTCATCATCCAGGGCGACTCCAGCACCGAAGGTAAAACTATAATCATCTCCACCTAAGTAGGTTGCCTGGACTCCTGTGTATGAACCGGTATTTATTTTCCAGTATAACATCGGGAGCCCGATGCCTGCTGTTGGTACCCCGGAAGCATCGGTAATGGTCGCCACCAATGTGCGTGGCATTGTTGAGGCCGTATTATCGAGCGGTGTAAAAGCAATATTTGGTGCGGTAAGGTCAACGCCCAGTCCGCCGAATTCATCTGCTCCGATATCCGGGGCTGTGGCAGGTGATGACGGGTTATCAGGGTACCCGGGATTCGGATATCTCGGATCACCGTCATAGTCCGTAGTAATATCCACGGGCGTTGATACCACGATACCACCGCTTTCCAGCTGTGTCGGGACATTCGTCAGCAGATGCAGATCGTAAGGCTGTGCAACCTTATTGACAAAAGGCGGATTTTCAGTGATAGAGGAAGCATCCGCCGGGGAAACCCGTGCTTTGTAGTCAGCCAGTGTCTGATCTGCATTAGTCCCGTCATAGTAAATGAGGTTATTCGGACCTGGCGTACCGGCATAAAAGTCATTGTTATTGGATGTTGTGGCATAAGTGCCCAAGGATGTTGTGCTTCGCCAATAGGCTACCGTATTCCCACTGGCGCCGGGTGTGGAAACATTCACAATAATATTGTTAATCAACTCTACTATGGGTGTGGTTGATGCATAGAAGCCCGCGGTACCAAAACCGGCATCTGAAGAAGAAGCATTCTGGTAAACAGTA
>JAHYJL010000110.1 GCA_019429045.1 Bacteroidales bacterium | reverse complement strand
GACAGCATTACCTTTTCCCTCTTGTGGGATAATTACGATAACGTGCTGACAAACCAGGCGACCATCGATGGATTTATCCGGTTCCCGTCTTCCAGTCGTATTGAAGCCGGTATATACAATGCCAGAGCCGACTTTAACAGGGGGATCTGGCAAATCACGGAACCAAACCTGTTTATTTCAGATTCCGGTTTTTATAGAATTGAGCACTTTTATATTTCAAAAGGAGAGGAAAAGTTCTTTGTCAATGGCACAATCTCACAGGATCCCTCTGACACGATCAACCTAGTTTTCAAAGATTGGTCACTCTCCAATTTCAATCCACTGCTGGCCAGCAGCGCCCTGGAATTCGACGGGATCATCAATGGCAGTTTCGGCATGTTCAGAAGAGACAGCATACCCAATATATTTGCGGCAATTACCATCGCCGATTTTTTATTCAATGGTGTGTATCTTGGAGATGCCGATATTCAGACCCGCTGGCTTGATGCAGATAATTCTATCGCAGTCAATGTCGGTATATTCAATAAAAGTGAACTGGTAAATCAATACAAGGTGCTCGACATAAGCGGTTATTATTTCCCCTTCAATGAAACCCGAAACTTTGACCTCAGCATTACCACCCAGAATTTGAATATTTCGGTGATGAAACCCCTGCTGACCAGTTTCAGTTCCAATATTGCCGGGTTTGCAACAGGTAAGCTTAATTTACAGGGAACAATTGCCGAGCCGCTGCTAACCGGTTCCTTGAAACTGCAGCGTGCTGAACTGAAGATCGATTACCTCGACGTCAATTATTCTTTTGCCAATGAGGTGATATTTGAAAAGGACCTCATTTTTTTCGACCAGCTGACCGTTTATGACCCGAGTTCAAACCAGGCTGTCCTGAAGGGTGGCATCAGGCACAAAGATTTTCGTGATTTTCGGCTTGATCTTTCGATTGAGCCGGATAAATTCCTTGGGTTTAACCTGAACCGCTACCAGAACGATATTTTTTACGGCAGGGCTTTTGCCTCCGGAATAGTTAAACTTACCGGCCCGTTTGAAAACATATCCATACTAGTGGATGTAAAAACTGAAAAGGGAACGAATGTGACCATTCCGGTCCGATATTCGGTGGATGTGTCACACGGGGATTTCATTGTTTTTACTAACCAGGCCGATACATTGGAAAAATCTTTCCCTGACGCCCCGCAGGTGACCGGAATTAACCTGGATATATTCATGCATATTACAAATGATGCTGATATCGAGATCATTTTACCCGGCAGCCTGGGCTCCATCAGGGCAAACGGACAGGGTAACCTGCGACTGGGGGTTGACCCGAATGGCTACCTGACAATGGAAGGCAGCTATACCATATCCTCCGGGCTTTTTTTCTTCTCCCTGGAACAATTGCTAAACAGGCGTTTCGAAATTACCGAGGGGAGCAGGATTGTATGGACAGGCGATATAAATGATGCTGAAGTGAATATTACAGCACGCTACAGGATAAGAACTTCCCTGGATGGTCTGGGCATTGCTATGCTCGATAGCGAGGTCGCCGGTCAGAAAGTGGCTGTAAATACCGATATCCGTATGACAGGAAATCTCTTTAATCCCGATTTAAGCTTCGGGATTACTTTTCCGTTTTTACAGGAGCATTATAAACAGGCTGTGTACGCGGTACTTGACACAAACGACCAGGACATGATGAGCCAGCAGGCCATTTCCTTGCTGGTGCTGAACAGTTTCACCAGTACAGGCATCAGCGGGACTAACCCGGTCCGCGCTTCTTCAATTGTTTCCAGTACCCTTAGCAATATGCTGTCGAGGATCAGTAATGATTTCAGCGTTGGGATCAATTATATCCCCGGCGACCGGGTAACCGACGAACAGCTGGAACTTGCATTATCTACCCAATTGCTGGATGACAGGCTTATTATCGATGGGAATATTGACGTAACGGGCAGCAATGCGAACACCCAGCAGACAAGTTCTATAGTCGGAGATGTAACCATCGAGTATAAACTGACCCCTGATGGCAGGTTCCGGGTAAAAGCCTTCAACCGCTCCAATGACCTGTCGCTTTATACCGATTACGCGCCATATACCCAGGGTGTCAGTATTTTTTACCGCAGAGAATTCAATGGTATTAAGGACCTTTTCCAGCGTAAGAAGAACAGAGATAAATAGTCGCCAAATAAATATATTTTGATGGTTAATAGCAAATTCATTTTAATTTTGCAAAAACAAAAATCTATGAAGCGGATCTTTATTACGCTTTTGGCATCTTTCCTTTTTATATTCCAGGCGTCAGCGCAAATTACAATCAGTGCCGCCGATATGCCTTCTGCGGGGGATACTATGAGATTGAGCACGACCCTGTTGCTGGAAGGTATTGATTATGAGCAGACGGGCCCGGGGCAAATATGGGATTTCAGCAACCTGACCGTAGTCTCCCAGCAGGTAGATACTTTTGTAAGCGTCAGCCAGACTCCAACTATTTACCAGTTATTCTTCAATAACCAGTTTCTTTATCCGCATCACAAAGCCACCGTCGCCCTGAAACTGTCTTCATTCACATCCATTCCCGGCTTTGAGATCACGGAAGCATATCAGTTCCTGAAGAATGAAGGAAATGAATTCCGGGAGGTCGGCTACGGCATCACCCTGGCGGGATTTCCCTTACCGGTTCAGTACCAGGAGATCGATACGATCTACCGCTTTCCTCTGCAATATGGTGGTTCCGACTCTTCCCATTCACTTATCCAGGCCAGCGTCCCTGACCTGGGTTACTTGCTGATTGATAAGTTCAGGAGAAACTATATAGACGGTTGGGGCACACTGATAACACCCTATGGTGAATTCCCGACACTGAAGGTCAGAACCGAGATAGAAGAATATGACAGCATTTACATCGATTCGCTGGGCATGGGCATGCCACTGATGCGGTATATCACCGAATACAAATGGATGGGAAACGGCTTTTCCGCCCCCCTGATGCAGGTCACTGCGGAAGGCCTTACGGCGGTGGCCACCTATATCGATTCGGTACGGACCACCTTCCTGGATGTACCTGAAGTGAAACTGCAGAAATTTGATTTTTCAGTATTCCCCAACCCCTCGACGGATTACCTTTCTATCAGCTATGAGTTGCTGCGTGAATCCGATGTCAGGATTTCCATCTATTCGATCTATGGCAATGAAATGAAACGATTTGCCAATACCCGGCAGGATAAAGGATTGTACAACCGCGTACTTTACCCGAAAGAGAATGGCTTTAAGCCGGGTATTTACCTGGTCAGGCTCACCATCGACAATGTGCCTTATGTGAAAAGGATATTGCTGAATTAAGCAGTTTCCTCGTATCTTTACGGGCATCATGGCCCAGCAACAGCAATCTTTTGTCGTTTACAAGTCTTCTGCCGGTTCGGGGAAGACATTCACCCTTGTAAGGGAATACCTCAAGATCGTCCTGAAGAATCCCGATCACTTCAGGCGTGTGCTCGCCATCACCTTCACCAATAAAGCGGCCAACGAAATGAAGGAAAGGGTGGTCCGCAGCTTGGTGGACCTATCTGATCCAAAAAAAAATGGTGACAGTGATGCAGTGAAATATATGCTCCCGCAGCTCCGGGAGCAGCTAAATATGACCGATGACATGATCGCCGGCCGGGCGCTGGCGGTTTTACGGCTGATCATGCACCACTACGCCGAATTTGCGATCAGCACGATCGACAGCTTTACGCACCGGGTGATCCGGACTTTTGCGTACGACCTGAAAATCCCGATGAACTTTGAAGTGGAACTGGAAGCGGATGAGATGCTGGCACAAACCGTTGATTTGCTGATAAGTATGGTTGGTGTTGACGAGAAGCTGACACAGGTAATGGTCGATTTTACGGAAAAAAAAGCCGGGGATGAGCATAGCTGGCATATTGAATACGACCTGAATAAGTTTGGCAGCAACTTATTGAATGAAGACAGCGTCGATTACCTGCACCGGTTGCGCGAATATGATATCGACACCTTTATCGGGGTCAGGTCTCGTTTGCTACAATGGAAGCTGGCCTGGGAAAACAGGGTGAAAGCCATGGCCTTCCGGATGTATACGGCATTTGCAGGCAGCGGGATCGCCCAGGAGGCTATGAATGGCCAGTCAAAAGGCGTGCATGCTTTCCTGAAAGACCTTTCGGAAGGGAACTTCGGGAAGCTCAGCCCGGGAACCTATGCGCGGAAATCGCTGGAAACCGGCGAATGGATCAAGGGAAAGGCAAATCCGGGCCAGCATGCTGCCTTCGACGCCATTGCCCATGAGCTGGTCATACCGGGCCGTGACCTGCTCGAAATGATCGACCGTGACAAAGCAACCTACACCCTATGTTCCATTCTTCTCAACCATATCTTTTCCACAGCCTTGCTCGGGGAGATGGAAAAGCTGCTCGATGCGCTGATGCGTGAGGATAACAAGCTGCTTATCAGTGAGTTTAACCGCAGGATTTCCGGCATTGTCAGTGCGCAACCGGCGCCATTCATCTATGAGCGCCTGGGGGAAAGATACTACCATTTTCTGCTGGATGAGTTCCAGGATACATCGATCCTGCAGTGGCACAACCTGTTACCGCTGATTGAAAATTCGCTGGCTTCCGGCCGGGTGAACCTGCTGGTGGGCGATGCCAAACAGGCGATTTACCGCTGGCGGTCGGGTGACGCCGAGCAACTGGAACGACTGCCGCTTTTGATCGGGAATCAGGAGGATGCCTTGCTTCAGGATCGTGAAATGACCCTTGCCCGTCATTACCGGGAGGAAAACCTGGCGGTAAACCACCGCTCGAGCCCTTTGATTGTCGGTTTCAACAACCGTTTTTTCTCGGTGATACAGCCTTTGCTGCCGGAAAATCACAGTACAGCCTATAAACATGTTGTCCAGGAGGCAGGGCGGAAGGATAAGCCGGGGATGATCCGGATTGAGACCACCGCAACTGGCGAGAAAGAACCGTATATGAACGAAGTGCTGGAGAAGATACTGGTGGTGATCCGGGAGCTGCAGGAGGATCAATACAGCCTGCAGGATGTCGCGATCTTATGCAGGGACAATGCCCGCGCCAGCCGGATCGTAGCTTTCCTTATGCAGCAGAAGGTAAGCGTGATCTCTTCCGAATCGCTTCTTCTGACACAATCGGAGAACGTCAATTTTATCCTCGCCTGGATGCAGCACCTCAGGGAACCGGCCGGGAGAATCCCTGTGGCCCATATTAACCGGTATCTTTCTGCCAGGGGTTTTACGGGCATAGATATGCTGGAGGCCGAAATGCCCGATTTCAGCTATGCCTCGCTGCATGCCATGGAATTGCTGGGCCTCACGCAATATCTTATCCTGCATTTCGGGCTTGACAAAAACAAGGACAGCTACCTGCGGTTCTTCCAGGATGCGGTGCTGGAGTTCTTGTCGGTCCGCCGCGGCGGGATCCCCGGGTTCCTGGAATGGTGGGAGCAGACCGGCTGCAAGAAATCGGTGATCATCCCGGAGGGCATCGATGCTGTCAGGATCATGACCATCCACAAGGCAAAGGGACTGCAGTTCCCGGTGGTGATCTTTCCTTTTGCCGATGAAGAGGTGCGAAAGGCTACCCGCAAACACCTCTGGGTGCCCTTGTATGATGACTTTGCCAAACCATTGCAAATTGCTTGTCTGCCTGCACTGAAAGCGCTGGAAGAGACTGATTACGAAGCGCTTTACCGGGATGAAATGGACCGTTCGCATATCGACATGGTGAATGTCCTGTATGTGGCGCTCACCCGCCCGGAAGAAAGGCTGTATGTGATAACAAAGCCGCTGCCTGAAAAAACCGGCAGCAACAATTCTGTCCCTAAGCTGTTCAGCAGTTTCTTCCAGGCCGAAGGTATGTGGGAAAAGGAACGCACGGTTTACCAATACGGTGATAGATGGAAGCGTCCTGAGAAGGCTGAGAAACCGGGTACAGCAGAAGCACCTTCAGTACCGCCACCCGGACGGTCGTCGCTCCGGCTGTTGTTGCGGCAGCAGGCCCCGCTGGCCTGGGATATGGAAGACCCCGTGAAAAACAGGGAATGGGGAAACCTGGTGCACCTGGCCCTTTCGATGATACGGGATGAACGGGATGCCGGGGCCGTTTTGCAGGGCCTGAAACAGGAAGGCATCATTACACCCGAGCAACAGGCGGATTTATCAGCGATTATTGACGGGCTGTTGCACCATCCGGAAATCGGCCGGTTTTTCAGCGCTTCGTACGAGGTCCGCAATGAGCCGGAAATGATGGACGAAAAGGGAAGCCTCTATCGCCCCGACCGGGTGATCTTCAGGGATAATAAAGCCACGGTCATTGATTACAAAACCGGCAAACCCAGCCAGTACCACCATAAACAGGTGAAGGACTATGCTGACTTGCTGCAGCAGATGCAATACGAGGTCGAAGGCGCTTACCTTGTTTATCTCGATAAACAGCCAGCCGTTGTCAAGGTTCTTCCTTAACTAACGGGCCTCTCTCACCGACGGGCCTCTCTCACCGACGGGCCTTTCTCACCGACGGGTAAACCCGTCGGGATTGTTTTTTTGCAGTCCGACGACTGAAGCCGTCGGTTCCGGCCCTTGTAACATACTCGTAACCAACGGCTTTAGTCGTTGGAGCACGACCCGATTCCAAACCAACGGGTTTACCCGATGGTTTGAGACACCCTCGATTCGTAACGTTGGGATTCGTAACCTATTTATAACCAACGGGTTTACCCGTTGGTTAGTAATGACAGACAGCCCATTGTTGGCCGGGTTGCTTTATTCAAAACTTTAATGCTATTTTAGCAGGATGAATTAAAAACAGATTGATATGAGAAAATTCAGGTTGATTGTATGGATGGCCATGTTGTTTCCCTTCTTTTTGCAGGGGCAGGACGAATCCAGGTTACTCCGGTTTCCTGCGATCCATGGCGAACAGATCGTTTTTACGTATGCCGGTGATCTTTACACGGTGGCAAAGGCCGGTGGCATTGCCCGGAAGCTGACGAACCACGAAGGCTTCGAAATGTTTGCGAAATTTTCGCCGGATGGGCTTAAGCTGGCGTTCACCGCGCAGTACGACGGCAATACGGAAGTTTATGTGATGCCCGCGGAAGGAGGGGTGCCCTTACGGCTGACGACTACGGCCACCCTCAGCAGGGATGATATCTCCGACCGGATGGGACCGAACAATATCGTGATGGCATGGACGCCGGACGGGAAAAGCATCGTGTACCGCTCCCGGAAACAGTCGTTCAACTCTTTTGTAGGGCAATTATATAAAGTACCGGCCGAAGGAGGCCTTTCAGAAGAGATCCCGCTCTCTACCGGCGGTTTCTGCTCCTTTTCGCCGGACGGGACCAAGCTGGCCTTCAACCGGGTATTCCGGGAATTCAGGACATGGAAGTATTACCGGGGCGGCATGGCGGATGATATCCGGATTTTCGATATGGCCGCCGGCACTGTTACGAAAATAACAGACCACGAGGCACAGAATATCTTCCCGATGTGGCACGGCAATAACATCTATTTCCTGTCGGACCGCGACCGGACCATGAACCTGTTTGTCTATAACACACAGAATGGACAAACCCGGAAACTGACCAATTACACCGAATATGACATCAAGTTCCCGTCGCTGGGAAATAATGCTATTATTTACGAGAATAGCGGTTACCTGCATGTTTTCGACCTGCAGACGGAGCAATCGGCCCGGGTGAATATCACCATTGCAGACGACTTTTTCGGCGGAAGGAATGAGTTGAAAGACGCTTCTAAAGCAATCCGCCGTGCAGGCCTGTCGCCCGATGGAAAACGGGTGGTTTTCAGCGCCCGGGGCGAAATCTTCAGCGTTCCCGCCGAAGAGGGGATTACGCGCAACCTGACGGAAAGCCCGGGGGCGCATGACCGCGATGCTATGTGGTCGCCGGATGGCAAACATATCGCCTACCTGTCCGACCGGAGTGGCGAATACGAGATCTGGGTGCAGGTACAGGACGGCTCTGAGACGCCTTTTGCCGTAACAAAAGATGCTGATACCTATAAGTTTAATATCCTATGGTCTCCCGATAGCAAAAAGATCTTGTGGAGCGATAAAAAGATGCGGCTGCAGTATGTGAACATCGATACCCGTGAAATAACACTGGTGGATAAATCGAAAATCTGGGAATACAGCAGCTTCACCTGGTCGCCCGACAGCCGCTGGATCGCCTATACCGACCCGATACCGAACAATTTCGGCCGCATCATGCTGTACGACACGGAATCGAAACAAAAGTACCCGGTGACCGACGAATGGTACACTTCTTCAGGCTCCTCCTTCAGCAACGACGGCAAGTATCTCTTCTTCACCTCGGGCCGCGATTTCAACCCGATCTACAGCCAGACCGAGTGGAATCATTCCTACCAGAATATGAGCCGGATCTATTTCGCCGTGCTCGACCCGGCAACGCCGAATCCGTTCAGCCCGAAGAACGATGAGGTGGATATAAAGAAGGACGACGATGCTGCTGACGATGAGAAAAAGAAAGACAAGGCTGATACCAAAGAGAAAGCGACCCCGGTGAAAGCGACGAAAATTGTCACTGAAGGCCTTGGCGACCGCATCATCAGCCTGCCGGTGAGACCTTCCAATTATTTCAATATCAATGTTATTGATGATAAAGTTTATTATAACGAAAGTATGTCGGGCGGCGACGGGATGACCCTGAAACTGTATGACCTGAAAAAGAAGGAAGAAACGGAACTGGGCAAAGGGATGTCCTATTCGGTTTCGGACAACGGAAAGAAGATGCTCATTAGGGATAAGGACAAATACAGCGTGATCGACCTGCCGTCGGGCAAGATCACCTTGAGCAAGTTCGTCGATCTGTCGAATATGAAGGTTTACATTGACAAGGATAAGGAATGGAAGCAGATCTTTGATGAGGCCTGGCGCCAGATGCGCGATTTCTTTTACGTGGAGAACATGCACGGGTTGGACTGGCCGGCCATGAAAGAGAAATATGGGCAAATGCTGCCGTATGTCAACAACCGGAACGATTTGAATTACCTGATAGGGGAGATGATCGGCGAGTTGAATGTCGGGCATGCGTATGTGAATGGCGGCGACAAGCCCGAGCCGGCCCGGATCAAGACCGGTTTGCTCGGGGCACAGGTCAGCAAGGACGCTTCGGGCTATTTCAAAGTGGATATGATCCTGAAAGGCCAGAACTGGAGCAAGACTCACCGTTCCCCGCTCACCGAGGTAGGCGTGAACGTGAAGGAGGGCGACTTTATCCTGGCTGTCGACGGCAAACCGGCCAATGAAATGGCCGATATCTATGCCGCGTTGCTTGACAAGGCCGACAAGCTGGTCGAGCTGACGGTCAACAGCAAACCCGACCTTAGCGGCAGCCGCAAGGTGATGGTCACCCCAGTGGCCGACGAGGCAAATCTCTATTATTACAACTGGGTGCAGCGGAACATCGATTACGTGAACGAAAAGACCGGCGGCGAGGTGGGCTACATCCATGTTCCCGACATGGGTCCCGAAGGACTGAACGAGTTCGTAAAGCATTTCTATCCGCAGATCATGAAAAAGGGCCTGATCATCGATGACCGTGGAAACGGCGGCGGGAATGTCTCTCCGATGATCATCGAGCGGCTGCGGCGGGAAGTGACCCGCCCCAATATGGC
>JAHYJL010000109.1 GCA_019429045.1 Bacteroidales bacterium | reverse complement strand
AGATCTTCATCGAGAAAAAGATGATCGATGCGCCGGACCTGCTGAAAGAAGGACAGACGGTCGACCTGATCTTCCATGCCGAGACGGAAACGCCGCTGCAGTGCGAAATGCCGGCCTACGTCACCCTGGAGGTGACTTATACCGAACCCGGGGAAAGAGGCAACACCGCCACCAACACCCTGAAAGAAGCCACCGTCGAAACCGGCGCCACCGTCCGCGTCCCCCTCTTCATCAATCCCGGGGAGAAAATTAAGGTCGATACACGCACCTACCGTTATTCTGAACGAGCAAAGGAATAAAGCGTTTTTGTCCCCGGTTTCCAGTTTCTTGTTTCTTGTTTAAAGTGATCCAGGAATTAGGAGTCAGAAACCAGAAACCAGAAACCAGAAACCAGAAACCAGAAACCAGAAACCAGAAACCAGAAACCAGAAACCAGAAACCAACCAATGCGCTTCCCCCGCCCCTACACCCTACAGGAGATCGCCGGCATGCTGAACGCACGCTTCGATGGCGACCCCAGCTTCGAGATCACCGGCATCAACGAAATCCATATGGTGGAGCCGGGAAACCTCACATTTGTCGATCATCCCAAGTACTACAACAAGGCGCTGAACTCCAGAGCCACTACCATCCTGATCAACAAGGAGGTGCCGCGGCCTGAAGGTAAGGCGCTGATCATTTCGGATGATCCGTTCCGCGACTATGTCTGGCTGGCAAAGCGCTTCCGGCCGTTTGAGGCCTGCAGCCAGGCCATCAGCCCCAGCGCCGAAATCGGCGAAGGCACGATAATCCAGCCCGGCGTTTTCATCGGCAATCACGTGAAGATCGGCAAAAACTGCATCATCCATGCCAATGTCAGCATCTATGACCACTCGGTGATCGGCGACGAGGTGATCATTCATGCCAACACCGTGATCGGCGCGGATGCATATTATTTCCAGAAAAAGCCGGCCGGATACCGAAAGCTCGAATCGTGCGGCCGGGTGGTGATCAAAGACCGGGTGGAAATCGGCGCCCTGTGCTCTATCGATAAGGGAGTATCAGGTGATACGATTATCGACGAGGGAACCAAGTTCGACAACCACGTGCAGGTGGGGCACGACACTTATATCGGTAAACACTGCCTCATCGGCGCCCATTGCGCCATTGCCGGCGTCACCCGCATCGAAGACGAAGTGATCCTGTGGGGGCGCGTTTCGGTAGACAAAGATATTGTGATCGGCAAAGGGGCGGTATTGCTGGGAACCTCCGCCATCGATAAATCCATCCCCGGCGGTATCACCTATTTCGGCGCCCCCGCTGAAGAGGCCCGCAAAAAATGGCGCGAGATGGTCTACGTGAAGCGTTTACCGGAAGTGTTTGAAAAGCTGGGATTATAGTTGTATTGGGCGTAAAGCGTAGTATGTAAACACAAAACAATAAACAATAAACACTAAACACTAATCTCTTCGTCGCTTTTATCGCTGTGATACAAATCCATGGCTACCAGGATGCCGGTGAAGGCCCAGAAGGGAACGGAGGCTTTGTCGGTGTCGAGGAAATTATTCATCAGGCCGTGCACATAGTAGGATATTAATCCCAGCAGGATAAGCAGGCTCATCAGGCGGACTTCCTTGCTTTTTGCCCTTCGGTACACCCGTATCCCGGTCAGGCTGACCGTCACTACAATCCCGATAAAAGTCAGCATTCCCAATACGCCCGATTCAGACAGCGGGCCGATGTACTCGCTGTGGGCATTGCCCATATCGCCGTAATTGGTGCTGATGATGGTCTTCTCCCTGGAAAGCTGGTAAGGCGCATAGACAAACTGGTAGGTGCCCGGCCCCCAGCCAAATATCGGTCTTTCCTTGAACAACCTGATGGCCGATGTCCACCGGTTGATCCGTTCCAGGTTCGAAGCGTCGGAAGAAATATTGGAGATGGATTGCACATGCTCCAGGAAGTCGGTCGAGGAGTCCTGTTTATTCTTCTCCAGCTTATCCATGAACTGGTAACGAAACGTATAGAAGAAACCCACCCCGATAGCCAGTACAATGACTACCCAGTAAAACCTGATCTTCAGTTTCACCAGGATAAATATCGCCAGGGATCCGGCAACGCTGACCCATGCGGCACGACTGTATGAAAAGACGATACCGGTGATCAAAATGACCAAAACGACCAGTGAAATGATCCGGTAAGAAGGCTTGTACCTGCGGAACATCACAAAACCGGTGAATACAGGCAGGAAGAAAGCGATCACGGCGCCATAAGCGGTATGGTCGTTATAAAACGGTTTCATTACAATATTGCTGTATGACTTTTCGAAACCGTATGTGGAGTGGTTGTAAAGCGAATAAAATATAATGAAGAGGAGAGGGATTACGTACAACCATTGAAATTTCTTAATGTTCTTATATTCAGTAAATAAAAGAATTCCCACAAAATAGAAAGGAATGACGAACCACATCCGGGCGATCAGAAATTTGGCCGAAACAATGGGAATTTCCGATGTTAAAACAGTAACGAAGATCCATAACAGATTGATAATGATGGCAATAGTCACCGGGTGCCACGTAATCTTTTGGTCGTAGAACCTTTCATGGAGCAATTTCAGGATGAAAAGCAGCATGATTCCAAACATTAGCGGTTCAGAGGGCAGGGAGATGCCGATGCCAAATTCCTGGTCAGTGAGATTAACGGCCAGGGGTGTCAGGAATGCTGTAAGCAAAAGGACCTTATCCAGTGAAAATATGTATAGAATAAGCAGCAGCAGCACAAAAGGGACAGCGAGTCCCCACATTTTATCATGGAGAAAGAGGTACGCATTTCCGGCGATGAATATAGCCGTAGCGCCGTAAAACCATAATAATTTCGCCCTTTCTGTCAACTGGTGGATGGGTTTTGATTCTTTCGTATCTTGTAAATACGCAGGTTTTCAATGATCAGGAGCACAACGATGGAAAAGAAAAGGGTGAGGATAAATGTCATGGCCACGATGAGCCAGCGGACAGGGTATGATTTCTTATCGGCCGGGAACGGACGGGTGATTACATTGCAATAGGTCATGTCGGCATTATAAAACCGCACAGCATCCTCGTATTTCACTTTAAAATCGGCATAGGTCCGGGCTTCATGTTTGATCGATTCGACAAGAAAAATCAGGCGGCCTCCTTTTCTTTCAAGGTTTTCCTTCAACCGTTTAACTTCAGCTGTATTGATCTGGGAAGCAGCGCCACTGGTTACCGTGCGCAGGTAACCCCGCATAATTTCTTCGGAACTCTGGTCAAATCCCAGAAGCCCCGACTCCACACTTAATTCATACAATGCCTGCTTCAATGAATCAATGTCTCCCGCTTTGCCGGCAAGAAGCCCCCCATACATGTCCACCACTTCATAATACTTTGCTCTATGCATCCGTTTCACCTTAAGGTTGTAATAGTCAATGATCGCATTCACGATATCGGCTGCCATTTCCGGGTCCTTATCCATCACTTCGATACTGACGGCATCATAAGGTGTTTTCTGTGTTTTTACATTCTGGTTATACTCGTAATAAAGCGCCGTTTTGTAATATTTATAAGATGGATCAATTTTGTAATGTTTATCCAGTTCAAATTTCCGGATCACACTGTCGGCAATATCCTGTGAAAGAAGGATCTGGAACATCTGCTCCGTTTCACTCTCCTCGGAATAAGGTGAAACGTTGGCCGGATAAAGAATGGCGTGAGATTTAAACTTGGGCGTAATAAAAAACGGGCTTGAGAAAATCACTGCCAGCACAACGGCCACGACGAGGATCACGGCCAGGTGTATCCTCCATTTGAGCAGCAGGTTGACCAGGTTTGTATTGTTAAAGTATTTTTCCATTTTGAGCTCAGATATTTTAAATTTCTGAAATCTGATATTCAGCTTAGGTTTTATTGGGAACTGAAGTTTTTTTTTAACTGGAGCTTGGTATAGTTTTCAATGATAATGATGGTCAGCACCGCCGTGAAAAAAACGATAAAGGTGGTAACCACCAGTATAATCCAGCGTATCGGATATGATTTTCGCTCAGCTTTGTAAGCGCTGTTGACCACAAATTTTTGCGGCAGGAACTGCTCGGCATCGACTTTGGCCTCCTGGTATTTGGTTTTCAGCAGTGTTAATTGTTCCGTTTTGAACTCCAGCGCATTCTTGAGGGACATATAAGTACCTCCATATTTTCCGATGGTATCGAGTTTTTTCTGGAGGATCCGGACAGCCGGCTGATTGTTTTGCGAATGTACAATGGCCAGTTGCTGGGTCAGCACTTCCGACTGCCTTTCAAAATCATGGACCCCCCTGGCACCAAGTGACCTCAGAGAATCGACAATTTCATCCACTTCAGCTTTGAGACTGTTGTATTCCTGTTCAACAATCTGATAGGCCATGTAAGCCCTTTCCCGCTGGATATAACTTTTTACCGAATCGACCAGGGCGGCAATGTCATTGGCAATATCGGCTGCCACCTGCGGATCGGTATCGAAAACGGTA
This sequence comes from Bacteroidales bacterium, assembly GCA_019429045.1. Classification (GTDB taxonomy): domain Bacteria; phylum Bacteroidota; class Bacteroidia; order Bacteroidales; family JAGOPY01; genus JAGOPY01. The sequence continues at coordinate 5,304 of JAHYJL010000109.1, read as the reverse complement.
ATCTTGACCGCCATGTACTCGGTGCGGCGGAATTTCACATTGTTTTCATACTCCTTGTGCAGCCTTGTATAAAGATATTTTGATCGCGGATCGATCCGGTAGTGTTCGACCAGGTTATAGCGCTCAATGATCTTATCCCTGATCAGGTTTGAATTCAATAATTGCAGCATTTGCTCAGCCTGCTCCTCCTCCCCTATCCCCAGGATATCCTCCTTTATCCCTGAATTCGGGCTGATCAGTACCTTGGAGATTGAACCGGTGGCTACCGGAAACATGATCACGGTGGATTTGTATTTCGGTTTTATAAAGAGCGGGGAGGAAAAAATGATGGCTGCGACAATAGCTATGGCAGTAACTATTAAAAGTGGTAACCTCCACTTGTAAATCAATTGCAAAAGGGTTACCGAATTCAATTCTTTTTTCAGGGATTCCTGGTTTAGTTGGTCGATCATGATTTTCTCATTACCAATACAAGAGGCCAAATTTAGAAATAAATATCAACTTCTTGATAAAACTCATCGAAATATCACTAAATACTGATTATCAATTTAATAACTTTCGTGATCTTTTAACTGTCTTATTATCCCGTGGATATCGATCAAGCGCATTGCAAAAGCAGAAATTGCCGCCGCTGCCATCATCACGCAAAAGTTCACCTGCCAGGTGAAAGGAAGTTCCTTCGAAATGAAATTGAACCCGATCACAAGAAGAATAAAGATTACCAACTTACTGAGAAATTTTACATCGATCTTAAACCTGAAGAAATACTGGGCTAGCAGAAGGTAAGCCCCGGCCGTAAATAATTGTGTGGATAGGCTGGCAATGGCTGCGCCGGTTGCCATCAGACGAGGGACCAATAGGATATTGATAATGAAATTCAGTGCTATGCCGGAGAGCGCTACCAGGTTGAGTTGTTTCAGGTTTCCGTTTGCAGTTAACAATGTGCTGAAGATATACATCGTGGTGCTGCCCAGGAAGCCAAACATCAGAATCCCGTAAACGGTGGATGATTCATTGAGCTTACGCGCGAAATCGGCAGAGGATTCGCCTTCCCCCATCGGATAGAGCCAGCTCATGATCTCAACCCTGTAAAAGAATGAGCCGGTCACCACGATCACTGCCACCGTAAATAGTAATGAAAAGGGGAGCCTGACCATGTCGACCAGCGGTTCCTTCAACCGGATCATCCTCGAATAAATCGGCAGCAACAATACCGCGAAAAGCCATGCAATCTGATTCACGGCATCCAGCAGGCGAAAGGCCTGCGCGTAGATCCCCGCCTGCCGGTTGCCTTCCATGCCTTCCAGCAATCGCTCAATAAAAACCGAATCGACACGATTGTAGACTGACATCAGCAAAACCAGTATGGCAAAAGGGAAGCTCTTCTTCAAGATCACCATAAGAAAAGCCCTGTTCCAATGCAGTTTTTTAAATTTTGCCTTTTTCATGACGATAGCCAAAGCAACAATAGCGGTCATCAGGTAGGCAGCCGTCTGTGCATAAACAAACCATTCAATCTCAAATCTTCCACCGGTCACATTGCCCCAGAGCAATACGGCACAAATAGCGATCATCAGCAACCGGTCGAGCACCGATAGGAAGCTATCGGTCCGGAACATCAGCATACCGTTAACATTGGATCGGAGGTACAGTATGAACGACAGCAGGAACTGGTTGAATCCCACCCAGGCCAGCAGCTTTAGCTGAGCGTCATTATAGCCGATGATCAGCGCCACCAGGAAGGTGACCGCCACGTAAAGGCCCGCCAGCAAAAACTTCAGAATCACCAGGCTGGAAAAGTGCTTGTTAAGCAAGTGCATGTGCTGGGCGATGTTCCGGTTGTTGAAATTGGTGATGCCGGCATCCAGCAAGATATTAAACAGGTATGCAAAATTGAAGATGGTAAAATAAAAACCGAAATCTTCCAGCCCCACCGTGTTCTGCACCGTCCGGTCGATCCCGAATATCCAGAAAGGTTTAACCAGGACATTCAGGAAGAGTAACAGGGCCAGGTTGGTCAGGAATTTCTTTTGCATGCCTTCTATTTCAGGAGAAAAAACATATCAACGATATGTTTACTGCTGATTTCTCCGCTTATCCAAAAAAAATTAAATTTGTAGTACAAAGTTATGAGAATATGGAAACGTCAGGAATTTATTCTCCGGTATGTTTTCAGGTTATTAACTATTAAGTCGCCGAAGCATTGAAAATAGCTGTTAACACAAGGCTTTTACTGAAAAACAAACTCGAGGGGATTGGCTGGTTCTCTTATGAAACGCTGCGGCGGATCACAACAAGCCACCCGGAACACCAGTTCTATTTCATCTTCGACAGGAAGTACGATGAGTCGTTCATTTTTTCTGATAATATAACTCCGGTGGTCACTCCTCCGCAGGCACGTCACCCTGTTTTATATTACCTGTGGTTTGAAAAATCGATCCCGCGGTTGCTGAAAAAGATCCAGCCTGACTTGTTCTTTTCCCCGGACGGATATCTTTCGTTGTCGACCGATGTCAAATCTATGAACGTCTTTCATGATCTGAATTTTGAGCATTACCCGGACGACCTGCCTTACCCTGAAAGGACATTTTACCGGCATTATTTCCCCCGGTATGCGAAAAAAGCGGTCCGGATAGCCACAGTTTCAGAGTTTTCAAAAAGAGATATTATCAACCAGTATAAGGTACCGGCAGAAAATATCGATGTTGTTTACAATGGCGCCAACGAGCGCTACCAGCCGATTCCTGATGATGACAAGGTGATGGTCCGGATGAAATACACACAGGGGAAACCTTATTTTGTTTTCGTCGGGGCGTTGCATCCGCGCAAGAACCTGGCCAATCTTTTCAGGGCATATGACCTTTTCCGGCAGGAGACCGGTCATGACGCGAAATTGCTCATCGTCGGGCAAAAAAAATGGTGGACGAAAAATATCAAAGAGGCTTATGATAGTATGAAGTTCAGCCATGATGTCGAATTCTGTGGCCGGCTGGAACCGGTGGAACTGAACAGGGTCATCTCCTCTGCCATGGCGATGGTCTATGTATCATACTTTGAAGGCTTCGGTATCCCGATACTGGAGGCATTTTACTGTGAAACGCCGGTCATCACTTCCAATGTCACTTCTATGCCTGAGGTAGCGGGCGATGCTGCATTCCTGGTCGACCCCTTCTCGGTCAAATCGATCAGCGAAGGGTTGGCGCAGGTAGCGGGAGATCCGTCACTTCGGGATGAATTGGTAGAGAAAGCCCGCATCCGCCGCCAGGCTTTCTCCTGGCAAAAAACGGCCGACCGGCTGTGGGATTCCATAGAAAAAGCCTTACACGATTAACCTTACAAAGAACAGTTTATGAATGTACTGATTATCGGTTCCGGGGGAAGGGAGCATGTCATGGCCTGGAAGATCAGCCAAAGCTCCTTACTCTCCCGGCTTTTTATAGCGCCCGGTAATGCGGGAACGGCAAGCCTTGGTCAAAATATCAGCATCAGCGTATCCGATTTTGAAAAGATCGGACGTTTTTGCCTGGAGAAACAAATCGGGATGGTGGTGGTGGGCCCGGAGGCTCCCCTGGTAGATGGCATCCACGATTTCTTCCTGGCTCACCCGGATCTGAAAAAAATTAGTGTGATCGGCCCCCAAAGGAATGCCGCCATGCTGGAAGGCAGTAAGGATTTTGCCAAAGCTTTTCTGACCAGGCATCATATCCCCACGGCACGTTACCGTTCGTTCTCAAAAGATGAAGTGAATGATGCGCTCCATTTTCTTAAGTCGATGACAGCTCCCTACGTCATAAAGGCCGACGGACTGGCAGCCGGCAAAGGAGTGTTGATTTGCAACGATCTGCCTGAAGCCGAACACGAGGTGAAAGCGATGCTGATCGATACAAAATTTGGGGAAGCAAGCAGGAAAATAGTGATCGAAGAATTCCTGCAGGGAATCGAAATATCAGCCTTCGTACTGACTGATGGGATTCACTATCAAATACTTCCATCGGCCAAAGATTATAAACGAATCGGGGAAGGGGATACCGGGCCTAATACTGGTGGCATGGGATCAGTATCACCCGTACCGTTCGCTGATGAAATCTTTAATAAAAAGATCGAAGAGAAGATCATCACTCCAACTATCCGGGGGCTGATCAGCGAAGGAATTGAATACAAAGGATTTATATTTTTCGGACTGATCAATGTCAACGGGGAGCCTTTTGTCATCGAATACAACGCACGGATGGGAGACCCGGAGGCCGAATCGGTCATACCAAGAATAAAGAACGACCTGCTGGAGATGTTCGTGGCTGTCGGCAACCAGACACTTGACCGGCTGACTGTGGAAACAGACCCCAGGTATGCCGCCACGGTCATGCTGGTTTCCGAAGGTTACCCGGGGAGTTACGAAAAGAATAAGCCAGTAGCAGGTCTGGACGAAGTGAAAGACAGCATCGTATTTCACGCAGGAACTATTTTCGATCAGGAAAAGCAGCAGGTGATCACCCAGGGTGGGCGGGTGCTGGCTTTAACCTCTTTCGGATCAACCATGCAGGAAGCGTTTGACAGGTCATATGAAAGCGCATATCTGATCAGATTTGAAAATAAAGCTTTCCGGAAAGACCTTGGAAGAGACTTGATGAAATATGTTTTTTTAAATGCTTAAGGAGTAAATTTAAATGCAAAGACAAAAATGCTGATCAGATTTTTCCGGTCCAGTTTCCTGATACAATACTTCTCCCTGATCCTGATCACAGCTGCCCTCTGGGTGCCCGGGTTCATGTCCCCTTCACAGGTACCCTCGCAACCACAATACATTGCGCCAATATATGACCTGATACTTTATCTTGTTGGCATGCACCCTGTTTTAAGCCCGTTATTGGCTGTGCTGCTTGTTTTTATCGCATCCCTGACCTTCAATAATATTCTCATTTATCATGACCTGGCGCCAAAGAACAATATCCTGCCAGCCTTCCTGTTCATTTTAATGATGAGCAGTCATCCCGCAACGCTGGGCATATATCCCATCGTTACTGCATTACCGCTTTTAACCTGGTTTCTGCATACCATTTTCCGGTCAAACGACAAACCGGAAAATTTTATCTCCGTATTCAATGCCAGTCTGCTGCTGGCAGTCATCTCTATGATCGCTCCCACTACCCTGGTTCTTTTCCTGTTTATCTGGCTTGCACTGCTGGTTTTCGGCACTTTTAACGGAAGGAATCTAATTATTTCAGTCATCGGTTTTCTTCTCCCTTATTTCTACCTGACCGTTTATTATTTCTGGATCGACCGGTTACCGGAAGCATTAATCGCATA
>JAHYJL010000108.1 GCA_019429045.1 Bacteroidales bacterium | reverse complement strand
AGTACTGATTACATTTACAGAAGGCCAGTCGAACGCCGTAACAACCTGTTTAGCAACAAATAACCAATCAAAAGGGAATTGAAAAGAGATAGAGTAATACGGTTAATTATTGACGTGAAAATCTGTGGTCATACTTTTTTTTATTACTGAGTCGGCACTGGAAAGACAAGCGGGTATTGTATTTTTTTGTTTGGTATGGACATTGCGGATAAATGTTCCTGAAAAAATGAAGTCATAAAATGGAATTATCTCCGATCATAGCGTTAAACACCGATCCCTGGCATGAATCTCACCCGCCTTCACAGATCGTCATTCCCTATCGTCCGCTGGATAACCACTAGCTTAATAAATTATTTAACAGGCTGATCAAGCGTTCGGTCGATATAATCTTAGGCTCCGTATTGGTTCTGGCCCTGTTAATATGGATCATTCCATTCATGGCTATTCTTATAAAATCAGACTCGCCCGGGCCGGTCTTTTTCGTTCAAAAAAGAACCGGTCTGAGAAGAAGAAGTTTTTACTACCTGAAATTCAGATCAATGGTTGTCAACAATCACGCCGATCGCCTGGAGGTTCAGCCAGACGACAAAAGGATCACCGGGCTGGGCCATTTTATCCGGCGGTATCACATCGACGAACTTCCCCAGCTGCTAAATGTTGTCAAAGGAGATATGAGCCTGGTAGGGCCAAGGCCCCATATGCTTCGTCATACGGTACTTTATGCCAGGCTGGTACAGAATTACCATGACCGTCACAGGGTGAAGCCCGGCATTGCCGGACTTGCCCAGCTGAAGGGATACCATGGCACCATTGCCAGCTGGAACGATCTGTATGAGCGATGTTCTTCTGATTTTGAATACATTGAAAAATGGTCACTTACAGGTGATCTGTGTATCTTCTGCAAGACGATTTGCCAGATAGTTAAAAACCTTTTCCAATAATGGTTTCAAAACCAAAAGACCTCAGGGAAGGATGCATGCAGGCGTTGCGATACTTCGGGATCTTCAGGTACCCGCTCACCCTGCAGGAAATTAACCGTTTCAACACTTTTCCCGCTAATCTGTAAGAAACACAGGATGCTTTAAATGAACTGATCAGGGAAAAAGATGTTTTTCAGGCCGGTCATTATTATCTGGCTGAAAATAAACAAGAATGGGTCAATATCAGGATCGCCGGCAATGAAAGGGCCCTTCATCTCCTTGAACAATCAGGGAAATATGCCGCGATCATTGCCTCTTTCCCTTTTGTGAGGGGAATTGCTATCAGCGGCTCCTTATCGAAGTATTACGCCGCGGAAAATCCTGACATTGATTATTTCATTATCACTGCTGCCGACAGGTTATGGATTGCCCGTACATTGCTTCATCTGTTTAAAAAGGTTACATTTCTGACCGGTCATCAGCATTATTTATGCATGAATTATTTTGTTGATAAAAAAGCCCTGAAGATCACCCACCCAAACCTATATTCTTCCATAGAAGTCGCTACCCTGCTGCCCGTTTATAATGCGCCGGTCATGCAGCAATTTTTTGACGAAAACGCATGGATCCTGGAATTTCTTCCCAACCATTCCGTCCCGATGGATATTCACTACCTGGCCGGTTATCGTAAACAGCGCTTAAAAAGATTAATGGAGCGGATCATCGGCTTGCTTTCTCCCGATAAAATGAACAGGTTGCTTATGAAGATCACTGACCGGAAATGGAGACGAAAGTGGAAGCGGAAAGGCTACCCGGAAACAGATTATGACCGTGCTTTTCTCACACAACTGCATATTTCCAAGAATAATCCCGTCGACTACGAAAAAAAAGTGCTGCAGTCATTGTCCCGATACCAACACCAGCATCAACAGGACGCATGAAAAGTGTATTGGTCATAGGAGGTTCCGGCTTTTCAGCCCGGTATCTGGTAAAGGAGCTGTTAAGACTGGGATATCAGGTATTTGCCATAGAAAACAGGAATCCGGTACAGCAAGCATCAAATATACATGTTATTAGTGGAGGGGTCAGGGCTGTTACCCGTCATTTGATTGATGAACTCAGGCCGGAGGTGGTCTTTCATTTTGCCCGTCCCCGGTTTCCCCGGTTGAAAATGGCGGGAAGGATACTGGCAGCGCGGCTGGCCGCTCTGCAGAACCATAGGCTGATGGGCGAACTGGAACGCACAACGCATCCATGCAGGCTTATTTTTGCTTCCGGCAGCCTGATGTATGGCTCTTCGCCTTCACCGCTGGATGAAGATTCACCTTTGCAACCGGTCAGCTTTGCCAGGCAGTATTATTATGGAGAAAAACCCATCCTGGATGCGCTGCAGGCAAAAAGATATCCCATCATGCTCTTGCGTTTCCCCTGGTTGCTCGGTGCAGGTTCCTGGTTTGAGTGGTTTTATCTCAGACCCCTGAAAAAGGCACATTCCGTTCCGCTTTTCGGCAAGGGAGATAATTATATGGAGGTGCTGGATGTAGAAGATTCTGCCAGGCTGTCAGTAAAATATGCTTTTCAAAACAACAGAACGGGTATTTTCAACATTATTTCGGCCGGCCCTGTCACGCAACTGGCATTTGCCAGGGCCGTTTCGGACGTATCCGGATTTCCGGTCAAAGATTACCGGACGGTGTTTCCAGGCCATCTGGAAAAAGAAGCCCTGCAGGCATTCGCATCAAACATAATCCTGAAAACAAATTACCCGGACCTGCTTAAGGATCAGCCCTATACACCCCTTAAGAAAACCCTGGCAATGATCTTTCAGGAGTTCGGAATGCTTTAAAATCGTTTGAAAACAAACAAGGTATATTCCCCTTTAGACCAGAGGCAGGTTTTTTGCAGTAAACCATCGGTCTTCCACATCCTGTCTGTCCTGGGAATAGCCGTCAGCTATTTTCTGTAGTTATACCAGGCAGGGTAAACAATGCTATACCCTTTCCTTTCAAGAAGCTGAAACATCCTGAAAGCCTTTTTAATTTCTCCGGGGCTGTAACATCTTGACGCCAGATGGCGGTCCGGGGAATAGCCTCCCCAGTCCTTTCTCAGGCGGGCTGCAGCCAGTTTAAAATTCAATTTCAGCGTCTGCACCATCATTTCTCTCCAGTACCACTTATTGACAAATGTAAGCACAACATGCCCGCCCGGATGCAGTAAATCATAGATCTGTGCCGCTGCAAGTGACAAGTCGGCGACGGTATTCAATGCACCGAAATATACATAAATCATATCAAAGGATCCGGGCCCGAATTGCTGTAGCAAGCTCCTTTCATCAGCATGAAAGATTTTTGCATTGGAGACGCCATGGGTCGATAATCTCTTTTGAGCCAGGCTGACCATCCTTTCCGAAATATCAATCCCAGTAATCATCCTTTCCGGATAACGGGATGCGAACCAGGCCACATCAAATCCAGGCCCGCAGCCTATTTCCAGTGCATTGCCAAAGGGGTATTTCAGGGTAATCTTCCGGAAATCATCACGAATCTTTGCCAGTAAAGGATTAGCCTCAGCACGTGCTTCGAAATTCATGTCTGCATCTGCATCATAATAATCCGATACGGAGCGGTAGAAAGAATCATTTTCAGCAGCCATAGCACAGGAATTTACTTCAACAAAAATAGGTTATTACTATATATAACCGACGGGTTAACCCGTCGGTTTTGAGTTAACCCGTCGATTCACACAAAAAAAAAGTGCCCCGGTTTTCGAGGCACTCTCAAACATCAAAAGACCTGGTCATTCAACCTTTCCCTTGAAGTTCGACCCCCCATTGGAATCAATGGGCGGCGGGATTTTGACATAGAAAAACCAGTACCACTGCGCGTAAGTACCTGTAATCATGTAAATGTTTCCCTGGTAGACAACCTGCTGTGTGTAAACATGCTGGTTGTTGTTCAGGAAACTGGGGTTGATCTGCTGGTACATCGCTACCACCAGCCCGGGATTACTCAAAGCCTTGGCAAACGAAATGCTGACGGCTTTTTTGGTAACCTTGTTTTTCGATGTGAAACCATCAGCCGAAGCAAGGCTGATCATCATGCAGGAAACGAGCACTGCGGCTAATGCATACTTTAACGTTTTCATCTTAACCTCCGTTTTTAATTGGTTTGTTTTGGATTAATTGTGTGAAAGAACTTTTCTTTCAACTTGATGAACCAAAATTACGGTGTCTGTCCATGAAAATCATGGCAGGAATTTACCATTAAAAAAAAATAGTGGTTTTCCTTAGTACAATGTTTTCACCAATCGCATTTATAGTAGTATCTTAGGGTCATGAAATGACAGAGATTAATCCCTATTGAACAGATCAGAAAAGCATAAAGGCAACAGTTCCGGCAAGCCCGGCCTGTTTGAATGGCTGGTGGCAGCTTCGCTCATCATCGTTCTCATCCTGGTCATTGTAACCGGGATATATACCTATTCAAGGCTTAACGGAATTATCGACACGGTAAAAAGCGGTATCCGCCCCGATCGCAAGTTAATCCTAGTCAAAGAAATCATGAACGACTTGTCCGAAGCGGAGAACCATGTTAAAAGCTATTCCCTGACAAATGAAGAAAGCTACATGGTCAGCTTTTACGAGATAACCAGTTTAACCGGTGAAAAGGTGGAGGAACTCAGGGAACTTTGGCCGGGAGATGTCTTCCTGGCACAGTATATCGACACCCTGGATCTTCTGGTTGATGAGAAATTCACCATCCTTGACCAGCTGCTGGTCATACAGGACGAATTCCGTGTGCAGCGTGCCATGCAACAGGTGATGCAAAAAATCAGCGTACAGGAAAAATCTCCCCCTGAAGTCATTATCCCTGACACAACTGCAATGAAGGATGAAACCCGGATAAAGGAGAGTTTCTTTAAAAGGCTTTTCAGAAGTAATAAAAAGAGACAGGAGGCTGACAGTATAACGCAGGTTGTTCAGCAAGCGCCACCAGCCGATACTCTTTTCTCGCTGTCGGAGATAGGCCGGCAGGTTGAGCAGGTGAAATACCGGGTTTTATCAAGGGAGGAAAAGCTCCGGGTAATGCAGTTGGGTCTCCTGCAACAAAACCAGGCAGTCATGCTTAAAATCAGGCAGGTTATTTCGATCCTGGAAGAAATGGAATCGGATGCCCTCGTCGCGAATACAAACCGGGCAGAGCATGAGGCCGACCGGGTAAAGCAAATCCTTGTCGCATTCGTGCTGTCATCATCACTGCTGCTGATCGTTGCATCCCTTGCCATTTACCGCTATGCCAGGAAAAACAATGAATACAAAACCATCCTGAACAAGGCCAGGGAAGATGCGGAAAGCCTGGCCCGGGCAAAAGAACTTTTCCTGGCAAATATGAGCCATGAGATCAGGACCCCTATGAATATCATCTCAGGATTTCTCAACCAGGTGCTTCAGGGCAGCCTTGACCCCGGCCAGCAGGAAAAGCTGACAATCATTAAAAATTCATCCGATCACCTGCTCCGGCTACTGAACGATTTGCTCGACCTCTCCAAACTGCAGGCCAATAAACTCGAACTTGTCGAAACCAGTTTCTCTCCGGAAGCATTGATCGATGAGGTGCACCAATCCCTGAAACCGTTAGCCGACAATAAAAAACTGAGTTTCCTGGCCTCTGCGGGCACTGGCATTCCGGCAACGATATACGGAGATGAAGCCAGGATCCGGCAAATCCTGTTAAACCTGACCGGTAATGCCATTAAATTCACTGCGAAAGGAGAGGTTGCCCTGAAAGCTTCTCCCCTGAAAACCATTAACGACAGGGTCTGGATCGCATTTGAGGTCAGCGATACCGGTGTAGGGATCAGGGCTGATGAATTGAAGCAGATTTTTGAGGCATTTGAACAGGGCTCCGGCATAACAGGAGCAAATAAAGAAGGGGCGGGCCTGGGCCTGTCCATTACGTCCAAACTGGTGGAAAGGCTGGGTGGAACCATCCGGGTTGAAAGCCAGCCCGGCAAAGGCTCAAGATTTATCGCAGAGGTACCGTTCCGCCAGACGGAAAGAGCGCCTGTAAAGGCAACAGGGCTCTTGCCAGATGACTGGTCTGCCTTAAAAGGGGCAGTCATTCTTGCCGTGGATGACGAGGAATATAACCGGCAGCTTCTGAAAATCATCCTTGAGAAGCACGGCTGCACGGTAATGGAATCCGAAAGCGCTGAGAAAGCCATTGCACTGGTGGAAACCCGAAATATCGACCTGGTGCTGATGGATATACGCATGCCCGGCATGGATGGCCCCGAAGCCGCTTCCGCCATTAAAAAATTCAGCAGCCATGCCGGAAAAAACATACCGGTTATCGCAGTGAGCGCGGCAATAGCCAAAGATGATCTGGATACTTACAGGCGTAAGGGCATGGATGATTTTATTCACAAACCGTTGGATGAACAAACCCTGCTTAAAATGATCATCCGGTACCTGAACCGCCAGCCCGCGCGGGTGGACCTTGAACCCCTGAAAACGGCATGCGAAGGAAATGAAAAGTTCTTCAGGGAAATGGTCAACCTTTTCATTCAGGATACCGAGACCGGATTATTGCAGATCAGGGACCGTGTTGCACATAATGACTGGGAAAATGTTTCGGCCCTGGCACACAAGATCAGCGCCCCAGGCAGGCACCTCAGGGCCTATAAACTTTACGCACTCCTGAAAAGAATTGAATCGCTTGCAAATGAACCTGGTGATGTGGGGATAGCCACTGATCTGTTGAACCAGGCAAAAGAAGAATTTGATCTGATAAAAGCAGATATTTTAAGCCGTCACGATCTTAAAGACAACATGCAACCATGAAGGAAGAGCATTTCAGGATTTACATCGTCGAAGACAACGAATGGTATAACCGCTTGCTGGTCCATACCCTGGGGATGAACCCCGATTTCGAGGTGAAGAGTTTCTTTTCAGGGAATGAATTGCTCAACAACCTGCAAAAGCCCCCGGATGTGGTAACTGTAGATTACCGTTTGCCTGACATAAAAGGATCGGAACTGCTGAAACGGATCAGGCAGTTTGATGAGCGAATCGAAGTGATCATCATATCTGAACAGGATGATGTCCAGACAGCATTGGACCTGCTGAAAGAAGGGGCGTTCGACTACCTGGTCAAAAATGATGAAATGCCTGCCAGGCTGCACAATGCACTCAGTAAGATCAGGAACAGCTCCATTTTAAAGCAACGCATACAAATACTGGAAAAGGAGGTCGGCACAAAATATGGATCCGAAAAATCCATCATTGGAAGCAGCAGCGTGATCAGAAAAATCCATGAGCTGGTGGACAAAGCCGCAGGGAGCAATATTTCCGTCACCATTACAGGAGAAACAGGAACAGGCAAAGAAATTGTCGCCAAAGCCATTCACTATCACTCGGCAAGAAAAGACAAACCATTCGTCCCGGTGAATATGAGTGCAATCCCTGCCGAACTTTTTGAAAGCGAATTCTTTGGCCATGAAAAAGGGGCCTTCACCGGTGCTGTGGTCAGAAGAATAGGGAAATTTGAAGAAGCCAATGGAGGAACATTGTTCCTGGATGAAATTACCGACACGGACCTCAGCTTCCAGCCCAAACTGCTCAGGGCCTTGCAGGAAAGAGAGATCACCCGGATCGGCAGCAATGAAGCGGTGAAGTTCGACTGCCGGGTCATTGTAGCCAGCAACCGAAATCTGATGAAAGAATTACAGCAGGGAAATTTCCGGCAAGATCTGTATTACCGACTGTTTGGCTTTCCCATAGAATTACCTCCACTGCGCGACAGGGAAAATGATGTGCTCATTCTCGCCAGGCATTTTATGGAACAATTCTGCAAAGAAAACACCTTGCCTGTCAAAACCCTGTCCGATGAAGCCAAAGACCGCCTCCTCCAACACTCCTGGCCCGGCAATGTAAGGGAACTCAAGTCAGTGATTGAGCTCGCCCTTATCATGTCCGACAGCGATATCCTGCAAGCTTCAGATATTACATTCAGCCATTCGGATGTGCTGACAAATCTTTTGGGAGAAGAAATGACCATGAAGGCGTATAATCAGAAAATTCTTAAATTCTATCTGAATAAATACAACCATAATATCCCCAGGGTAGCTGAAAAACTGGGAATCGGACAGGCTACAGTTTACCGCATGCTGAAAAAATAAATACCAACCCGCATTTATCAAAATGATAAATTTCTGGTCGTTTTGATTTTTCCTACTCTTTTCAATAATTATCTAACATATTTATTTTAAGCTATTTAAGATAATTAATCGGGCATTGGCACGATGATGGTATGCCATTTAAATAAAAAGGAGAAATATCATGGAAACCAACAGAAAGAAAATATCGTTAAACCTGGCCATGTTGCTCATCGCGCTGTTCATTGCGGCCGGGGCAATCGCTGTTTATGTGCAGTATGATAAGAGACAAAAGTATATCAGTGCTTCTGAAAAAGCCTTTGCCAATAATGAAACATACGTCACATCCGTCTTCGACCGGATTGAATCGAATCTGGCCAAGATCCGCGAACGGGAGAGCATGATCCATAAAAGTTTCGGCGCTCCTGAAAATTACAGCGGCCTGGCACCGACAGAAAGGATCCAGCATGAAATAGATTTCATCGATCATTTGCTGAGTGAGAATAATTTCCTGATCGCAGAATTGCAATTGCAACTGAATGATAAGGATATGCGACTTAAGGGGTTTGAAGGTACAGTGAAAGAGATGAAATCCCGTATCGATAAATATCAGCAGGAGGTGAATCTGCTGATCGCGGAGAGGGAGGCCCTTCTGCAGGACCTTAACGAATCGGTGCAGTATGGCCAGATGCTCTCGGAAAAAGCAGAGACGCTGGCGCACGAAGTATACGTAAAGTCAAGTGAAATCGAAGAACATAAACGGCTTCTGGCTCAAAAGGAAGCGGACCTGCACAAGGCCTATTACATTGTGGGGTCATATAAATCATTGCGCGACCTGGATATCCTTCAAAAAGAAGGAGGGTTACTGGGGATAAACCGGGTAAAGACCCTCGCGAGCGATCCCAACACGGACCTGTTCCATGAAATCGATACCCGGAATGTGACAAAAATCCCTGTGGTTGCCAATCGCTGGGAAATCATAACCGGCCAGGATCCGGAATCTTATGAGCCGCAAAATATAAATGACCGGACAGAATGGATCCAGATCACAGACCCTGAAAAATTTTGGAAAAAAACTAAGCTCCTGGTGATTGTAGTTCCTGAAAATGCACTTTCTGAACTCGCATCATCCAGGTAGTCTCTATATCCTCCCAGTTGGCGGGTTTTTCCCGCCAACTGCTTTTTCCGGCCTGCTTCAACGCATGGCCGGAATTTTTATGTCGGGGTACCAAAAAACTTTTCAACCGACCGGGTATATTTCCCAAAAAACTGGATTAATGGGTATAGAAATAATTTTTTCACTTTCTAAACCCCATTATCATGAAAAGAACAATCTACTTTTTCGTTTTGATGCTGCTGATAGCTTCATGCAGCAAACAGGTTACACAGGAAAATCTGGCAGATGACAAATGGAACGGCTACCGGAAATTCCTCAAGGCGGGCGAACAGGTCCATACTTTATGGGCCGGCAAAAACATCAACATAGGCACGGTAACCTATGGGATTGATGAGAACGCCAATTTTTACGCGACTTACAATTGCAGCGCGTCGGGGTGGCAGATCAGCGAAACGCACATGTTTGCCGGAGATAAGGCGGCCATGCCGCTCAACAAGCCGGGAGCCCCGAAAATCGGCCTGTTCCCGCATTCAGGGAACCACAGCCCACAGGTAGGCATTTATACCTATACGGTACCTTTGAGCCAGCTTCCCCCCTGCGCCGACCCCGGCTTTGTGGTGGCGGCCCATTGCGTGGTGCACAGCCCGACCGGACAGACAGAAACTGCCTGGGCTGAAGGCAATTACACCTTCTCCGATAAA
>JAHYJL010000107.1 GCA_019429045.1 Bacteroidales bacterium | reverse complement strand
AAAAGTAAAGCAAGAGGTTATCAACGTTCTGATACGATTAAGGCAGTTATTTATTTGCTCACCGGTAAACTCGACTTTTCTAAAATCAATCCTTATTATGTTACCCACTCGAAATTATAAAGAGCCAAAAAAATTACCCTTTTTGCATTTTTTGCAACGATTTCGCTGGGCTTGTTTTCCCAGCGCCTCACACTGGAACTGACCTTCACGGCTGAAAACAATGGTGACTATGTCCAGCTCGACAGTATTAAAGTGATGAACCGCACCCAGGGGGGCGAAACAGTCTTATATTGGCCAGATACGGTTTTGTCGATTTATAATGTGGGGATTTCTGAGATTATCAGGGATGAAAGTGCTTTCCGGGTTTTTCCGGGCTATCCCAATCCGGCAGCTGGCCATACAACCATTTCGCTTTACGTTCCTGCAAAGGATAAAGTGAGCATAATGGTCACCGGCCCGCTGGGCCGGATGATCCTCCGGCATGAAAGGGTACTTGACCAGGGAACCCATTCTTTCCGGTTCACCCCCGGCAGCGGGAACCTGTATTTCTTCAACGCGCAATGGAGAGGGCAGCGCAGCAGCGTAAAGATCCTGCAGGCAGGCAATAATTCAGGTTCAATGGTTACGCTTGATTACACGGGCAGCGAAACTTCTTTCCCACAGCTGAAGGCAGCGGAAGAAGTCCGGGATTTTGTTTTCAGTTTGGGGGATGAACTGCTCTGCATCGGCTATGCGGAGACACTGCAATCAGGCATGCTTGACTCTCCTGAGGAAAGCACCACCTACACCTTCCAGTTCGCCACCAACATCCCCTGCCCGGGAACGCCCACGGTGGAATACGAAGGACAGGTGTACAACACCATCCAGATCTTCAGCCAGTGCTGGCTGAAGGAGAACCTTAATGTGGGTACGATGATCCCTGGAGGCCAAAATCAATCAAACAATGGAATCATTGAGAAGTACTGTTACAACAACGAACCCGACAGTTGCGCCAAATACGGCGGCCTGTATCAGTGGAATGAGATAATGCAGTACACCACCCAGCAGGGTGCCCGGGGCATCTGCCCGCCGGGCTGGCACCTGCCCACGGATGAGGAATGGAAGGTGCTGGAAGGGGCGGTGGACAGCCAGTATGGGATTGGTGACCCGGAGTGGGATATTTCTATGCAATATCGTGGTTTTGATGCAGAGATAAACCTGAAGACCAATAACGGCTGGAATGCTAATGGCAATGGCATTGACCTGTTCGGCTTTTCTGGCCTGCCGGGTGGGGGGCGCAATTACCTCGGCACTTTCTACAATGCTGGCAATTATGGAATCTGGTGGACTTCGACGGAGATCGATATCAATAACTCATGGGCCCTTCAACTCAGTTACTGCTACCCTGGAGTACTCCTGGGCTATACCTTACCGGTTTCGGGTTTTAGTGCCCGTTGTCTTAGGGATGATTAGACAATTTGGCTTTCCCGAGGGATCTTGACAGATGGAATATGTTTGGTTCATTCAACAACGACTAAAGCCGTTGGTTACTAGTATGTTACATAATTTAGTACCGACGGCTTCAGTCGTCAGACAGCCCAAACAAATAAATTAAAAACCGACAACTGACAACTGACAATCAGGGATGGAGTCCCTCTGCACCGGGATGGAGTCCCTGTTGAACTTTTTATCCTAACTTTGCCCCCAAATTACTACAACCCGTGTCTAAACTCTCCAAAACCATCGCCGCCATCGGACAGGTTATCCGGAATCCCTGGCTTCTCAATAAAGTTCTGGATGATGACCGGAACTGGAAAAGAAAGATTTCCCGATGGCCCGGCACGGAAAACGGCTTCCCGGTGATCATGCCCTGGGCCCTTTTTGGGGATTTCAACGAAACCGTTTCCCCTTTTGCTTTCCTCGACGGGGGCTCGCTGCCGACCGACCTGGCACTGCTGAAAAAACTTGCCCGGAAAATCAAAGATTGCAGTTACTTCGAGATCGGCACCTGGCGTGGCGAGAGTGCGGCCAATGTGGCATCCGTGGCCAGGGAATGTTTCACATTGAACCTTTCCGCAGCAGAAATGAAAGGCATGGGACTGCCCGAAGATTATATAAACCAGCATGGGGCTTTCTCCCGCAATTTACCAAATGTCACTCATCTTGAAGGAAATACACGAAGTTATGATTTCGCAGCGCTCCAAAGGAAATTCGACCTGGTGTTCATCGATGGCGACCACCATTTTGAGATGGTAAAAAATGACACGGAGAAAGTTTTTCAACACCTTGTTCACGAAAAATCCATCGTGGTCTGGCACGATTATGCCCGCAACCCAGAAAAAGTGCGATTTGAAGTCATGGCCGGCATCCTGGCCGGCTCCCCGGAGCACTTGCATGACAAGCTCTTTCACATAGCCCATACCCTCTGCGCGGTTTTTCTGCCAGAGCCATTTAGTTACCTAAAGGAGCATGAATCGGTTAAATCCTTCGGTCCTTTCTCTCTCGACATTAGAACCTAATAGTTGAGTCCGCTCAAATAAGTCCGCGAAGCTTGCGGATCTCTGCCTTTATCTTCCTGATATCGTCTTTGACCGGCATCAATTGCTGCCACCAGCCGGGACATTCCCTCCTGAACCAGATCAGCAGGATGATACTGGTGATCAGATAGGACAGTGAGGTCCCCCAGCCAGCCCCGGCCAGGCTGAACACCGGTATCAGCGTGTAATACAGGATGACCGAAGCTACCAGCCCGATGCTGGAGGTGATGGCATTCACCTGGTACCTGCCGGTCCCGGAAAAATAATGCCCGATCAGGATGGAGAAGTTATACACCAGCACGCCGATGGCCAGGCTCCAGATCACCATCCGGGTCCCCCCAAATCCCTCCCCGAATAAAAATACGTAAAATGATACCGGCAGGACCAGCAAGGGGATAAGTATGATGAAACTCGCCGCCAGGCTGAACTTGATCAGCCTGACAGTCAGCGCCGCCGCCTCTTTCCGGTTTCCGGTGTTGGCGATCCGCGCATATTGAACCAGTGATATGCTCTTGGCAATCAGCCAGATCGACTCGGCCAGCGAAATACCGTTGGAATAAACCCCCACGGCCGCTTCACCATGGTAAAAATCAAGCACGTAAAAGCTTAACCTGAAGCTGAGCATCTGGGTGATGTGGGCCACCTGGTTCAGGATGCCGTACCGGATCATTTCGCGGGTCAGCGCCAGGTAGTTGCTCAAGCCTTCAACCCTGATCTTTCCACAGTGCTTGATATAATATATAAAGCTGATTAACAGTGAAATACTGAAAGAAACATAAAGTGCGTAGACGTAAAATATAACTGCTGAAACCCTAAAAAACAGGAAGAACAAAGCCAGGCTGAGGATCAGGACCACCGGCTGGACCAGGCTGACGAAATTGGCTGTCCCGATTTTCTCCTTACCGATGAGGATGGAGGTGTGAATGGAAGTGAAGGAGTGAATGACCGACAGGATACAGATGTGAATAATGAATGACTTATCGACCAGCGGAAAGAAATGCAAAAAAGCCAACGCGACGAGGCTCATCAGGATGGTCCACGCATAGGATGGCAGGATGAGCAGCGACGGCCGGTGCCGCGGCACCAGGTAAACCAGCGTGGCGCCTCCCACCAGGTTGGCAAAGACCATAATGAATGTGATGGTGGTGATGATCAGGCTCTGAACCCCCTTGCCTTCCGGCCCCAGATACTGCGACAGCAGCACCGCCACCAGCAGGTTGATCACCGCTGATATGGCCCGGGCGCCGAAGGTGTGGAGGATTTTGGAGAACATGTTTCTTGTTTCTTGTTTTTTGTTTCTGGTTTCTTGTGATTTAGAATTTGGAATTTGTTTGGTATTCGGTGCTTGGAATTTGGAATTTACAGCGAAGCTGTGTATACTTCCCATAATTGCCGGCCGATGACCTCTTTGCTGAAGTGAGCCTGTGCGTAAGCCCTCAGTTTTTCCTTTTTGTATTCTTCATAATGATCCAGCATAAAATCGAGTTTTTCCAGTAGTTTGTCTTCGTTTTCTGAAGGAATGAGGATGCCCAGTTCGTCCGTCAGGTGCTCCCTGATCCCTCCGACGTCGGTCGATAATACCGGGACGCCGCAGGCGTAGCTTTCCAGGATCACCACCGGCAGGTTCTCGAAACGGCTGAACATCACCTGGAAATCTGCTTCTGCCATCATCCGGGCCAGCTCGGCCCCCTCTTTCAGTCCGTGAAAATGCACTAATTTTTCTTTCAGCCCTAATTCCTTTGCTTGCTGCACCAGCCTGTCATAATGTATCCCTTCGCCAATCATGTGACATTCCCAGTCGGAGCGCTTTTCCGACAGTTTTTTCAGCACCCGGAGGATCCCCGAAATATTCTTCTGCCTGTCTTCGAAACAGGAGACGTGGATGATCTGCTTCTTTTGCCTTCCAGACGGGATATCCGTAATTTCGAACACATTCATATCCACCACATTAGGGATGATAACGTAGTTTGAATTGTGCAAACCATGCCGCTCCATGGCTTTCCGCAGGTTGTCCGTTACCGGCATGACTGCTGCCGCCTGCCTGACCACCATCCTCGTGAACCGCTTTCGCAACCATCCCTTGAAATTATCCATATGCGGAAGGTAGCGGGTCCAGTGTTCGGTAATAACGTAAGGGGTTCCTGTGAACCATTTGTAGAGCAGTGCAATCGCCCCCAGCCGGGTTAACACATTGACATGCAGTAGATCGGGATATCCGAACTCTTTTTTAATGATCTTCAGCCCTTTGCGGTGATATTTCAGCAACCGGCAAAGGTTCCTGAGAGAATCTAACCCCGGGATTCCGGTTTGCGAAATCCGGAAATATATCTTTACCTGGAAAAGTTCTTCATCCCTTGAAATATCTGTCTCAAAGCTTTTCCCCTTCAGTGCATCATCAGGGTGGACATACAGTACGGCAATTTCCGCCAGCCCCGCCACCGACCGCGCATGCCGTTCGATGAACAAGCCCGGCATCGGATCGTACCGGTTCGGATACCAACGCGGGAGGTAGAGGACTTTTGGTTTATTGGTGTTCAAGTGTTCAGGTGTTTAAGTGTTCAAGTGCTTATTGCAGAAATTGCCTGCCTCAACCTTTCTTCCCCGGTCCCGGAGATTATCCTATAAGGTACTTGAAGTTCCTTCAGTTCTTTCAGATAGAAATCAAACAGCTCCTTTCGCTTATCCGGGTGCTCCCGCAGCGGGTCATCCTCCCAGGGAAGATCGATATCGCAGAGCAAATATAAGTCATAGCGGTGATTTCTGGCCATTTCTTCTATCCAGGGGTCACATTTTCCGTACTTGAAAAGGCTCCAGATTTTCGTGACGATCAGGTCGGTATCACAAAAAAGGAATTCCCCGGCCTTATCGGCTAGTTTGTTTTCCAGTTCCATTTGTGCCCTGGCGATTTTTACAATATCGTCAAAATCATAGGCCCTGCCGAGATTCAGCAAATAATCCCGGGCCAACTCCGGCACCCATATCGTATGATAATGAGCCGCCAGCCGCTCAGCAAGCCAGGATTTGCCGGTAGACTCGGGGCCGGTGATGGCAATTCTCTTCAAAGTTCAAAGTTCAAAGTGCAAAGTTCAAAGTTAAGTTTATTAGTGAATTAGTGATTAGTGAATGGCATAAGCCTTCTTCATCAACCACTAAAAACTTAAAACTATTCACTAAACTTTGCACTTTGCATTTTGAACTTTGAACTCCATTCAAGGTAGCCTGCAACTGCCAGAATCAAAAACACGGTAAACTGTATCGAAGTGAGCGCCAGTCCTTTACTGGCATACAACGGGATGGATATCAGGTCGCCGAGTATCCAGGCCAGCCAGTTTTCGATCTTTTTCAATGCCATCAGCCACATGGCTACGATGAAAATGGCCGTCGTCAGGGCATCCCAAACCGGCACGTTGCTGTCGGTATAGTTTTTCAGGATGAAAACAAGGATAACGAAAAATATGACCAGGCCGGCCAGGGCCATCATCCATTCCTTTACTGATGCATAAGTGATTGGCCTGGTTTTCTTACCTGCGGTTTTCTGACTCCATTTAATCCACCCGTAAATGCTCATGATAAAGTAGAAAAAATTGATCCCCATATCGGCATAGAGCTTAACCCCCAGGCAGATATACACATAGATCAGCACGCTGACAATCCCGGTCGGGTAAACCAGGATGTTCTCCTTTTTAGCAAACCAGACGCTGAGCAAGCCGAAAAACACGGCCACCGCCTCCAGCCAGGTCGAAGCCAGGATGTTGTCGTAGAGCGTTTGGATTATTGCCTGCAGATCCATCAGGAACCGACCGTGTTCAGATCGGCGTTGACAACCTTCATCACAAAAACAGAATGAGGATGCCTGAACGACCCTTTGACCTCCTTCACGAGGGCGTCCATGAGGATGTCGTATTCCCCGAAAATCTGCGTACTCATCCCGCTGGTTTTCACAACCAGCCCGTCATAGGTATTCATCCGGTCTATGAACTCCCTTATCGGGGGTACATATTCATCATGGAGAGGGTAATAACTGATTTCAACTGATGTCTTCATTTACGATAATTTATCCTGCAAAATTAAAAAGATTGATAGTCTTTTATAAAACGAACTTATATCCCTATCTTTGTTTTAACTATTTTGACAAGAAAATTAAAACCAATCCAATGAAAAAGACCTATTTAAGCATTCTGGCTGTAATGATCACAGCGATGTTCATCAGCGGGTGCCTTACCTGTGAAAAAAAGGAGTACTCTTTTGTCTTTACCGGTGAAAATTC
This sequence comes from Bacteroidales bacterium, assembly GCA_019429045.1. Taxonomy (GTDB): domain Bacteria; phylum Bacteroidota; class Bacteroidia; order Bacteroidales; family JAGOPY01; genus JAGOPY01. Next base: position 3,226 of record JAHYJL010000107.1, on the reverse strand, counting down.
GGGCAGGCTTACGATCAAATACATCAACCTTTTATCAACCATGGATGATGGAGCAGATATTTCACAAGATGATTTTCAGGTACTGCTCAATGATTATTATGACGGGTATGAACTCGAAAATGAATTTCCCAATGCCACTGTCGTTGAAAAGAGGTTGTTTGAAGAAAATGGCGTTTTATGCGGGGAGATCGTCTTTGAATTCGATGACCTGGTTGCAGCAAATTTATACCGTTACAGGGGAACAGGGCCTATCATGTACTGCCTGAGCTGTTACTCTATTGATTCAGAGTATTATGCAGAATCAAACGGTGAATATGGCGGGGATATTATGCCGGTGGTTTTCTGGGAAGCGGGGCTGAAGAAATTAAGCCTGACAACTGATGTAACTTCACCGGACGAAACGACGGCCAGCTTGCTTGCTGCTTATAAAGATTGGAAAGCAGGTCGATAGAACATGCCTATTTTTTTGGTTTTCCTGCCGGATCTTTACCTTCCTGCAAACGTTCCAGCAGCACCCTCTTAAAGCCGGCTTCGGCTTCGTATAAGTTATAAATCTTCCTGATGGAAATGACCTTCTTCAGTTTTTCATGATATTCTTTTTTCAGCGCGATGATCTGTTCTTCCTGCTGAATGCGGTTTTTAAGAAAAGTATCAATTTCAGAATCTGACATTTGCTCAACATCGGGCCGCTTTTTATGTACCTGGTCTGACAGGTTCATTTCAATATCGATGCGTTTTTGCTCGAATTCATTAAAAACCGGCCAGAATACCTGTGCTTCCTCCGGCGTTAGCTGCAATTTTTCTGTCAGATAACCGATTTTCATGGCCTGTACCCTGGCCCTTCTTTCTTTGAAATCTTCACAGCGCTGTGCGAGACTGACACTCGTCAGCAGAATTAACCCGAGGGTCGTGAAAATGATTTTTTTCATAGTATCAGGTATTAATAATGTAAGATTAACGGTTCAATATTGTTGGTTTCAAGCAGATATGATTTGATCTCTTCATCGGTGATATCCGTGCCGGATGGCATTCCCGTGAAATCCTGTGTTTCCAGGATAAAGCTGACGAGCGTATACTCATCGAGGTCACTGGGAAGCAAGGTCGCTTCAATATCCGGGGCGCTGATCCCGTTGAACTGGCCGATATAGACATGGACATCATTCCGTTCATGCAATAGCGCAATGGCAAGGCCTATAAGCAGTGCAAGACCGGCGGCAGCCAACAGTGCTTTTTGTACAACCGGACGCAAGTAGAACAGGCGTTTGCGTGACTTGTCCTGCTCAATCCTTGATTTAATCCGACCGGGCAATTCGTCAAAATAGTGATCAGGCACATGGAAAGGATTACTTCTGAATGAGCCGGGGAAATCATCCCGGTGATCATTATTTTTATTTGAGTTTTGCCTGTTCATGTCTTTTAGATTGATTTTATGATGAATGGTTTATTCAAGGGATAGTTTTTTTTTGATTTTTTTTACGGCTTGGTGATAAGTTGCTTTGAGTCCACCAACTGAAGTACCTGTAATTTCTGAGATCTGCTCATAGGTCAGGTCATCGTAATATTTCATATTGAAGATCAGGCGTTGCTTATCGGGGAGCTCCGCCAGGGCTTTCTGGAACTGCCGCATGGCGTTATCGCTCCGGTAAAATGCATCGTTATATTCGGGAATGGCAGCTGTCGATGTTTTTTCAAGTGCAAGAAAGCTGAAAGAGATCCTTTTTTTCCTGAGGTGCGCCAGCGCCTCATTGGTGGCGATGCGGTAAATCCAGGTGAAAAGGGCCGATTCGCCGCGGAACCGGTCCAGGTTGTTCCAAACCTTTACGAAAGTATCCTGTGTCAGGTCATCCGCATCATCATGGTCGATCACCATCCGCCGGATCAGCCAGTAAACCTCCTGCTGGTATGCTTTTACAAGCCTATCAAAACCCTTCTCGCGGGTTGATTCATCTTGAATAAGCGGTATTATTTCCTCGTCGGAATGATGCATGTTGCCGGGCACGGCTTTATCTCATATCGATGACCTCCACCCCGGGATAATCTTTGATATTGAATTTAAAATCGCTGTCCTTAACGGGGACATTAGCGTCGAACCTGTTGACGATATAACTGAAAGTATTGCCGTTCTTATCCTGGATGGCAATACGGGCGATACGCATCAGTTCTTTGTCGATATTCAATTCCACATTGGTGAAAGATTTATCGGTCTGCGGTTTGAGTTCCAGCGCGTACTGCACCCTGCCACCTCTGGTGACTTCCCCGGTAAGTTTTGACTTGTAATCGGTGCTGTAAGCGGTCAGCAGTCGTGTGGGGGTCAGGATGCCTTCGTCGTCTTCCACTTCATTGATCTGCACTTCGTTTACATCGGAGATATACGTCCATATCGTTACGCCATCGGAGATCACCATCTGTCCTGCGATATCGAGCCGGTACTGTTCGTCTTTAACCAGCAGCGTGCCGGTCTCCGATTCATGCACCTTGGCCGTGGGATTATCCATGTTATAGGTGAAGTTTATCCGGATGGAAGAATAGGATTGCGTCTTTTCGGATACTTCTTTCAGAATAGCATCAGCGCTTTTCTTTGACTGAGCATAACCAGCCGTACCTGCCAGTAAAATAAAAGTTGTCAGGAGTATGTTCTTAATCTTTAGCATATTTAATCTTTAATCTATTCACTAATCACTGTACAGGTCTTTCAAAAACTGTTCCAAAGCCATCTCGTTGGCCACAAGAACTTCACGGGCCTTGCTTCCTTCGAAGGGCCCGACAATTTTGGCCGCTTCCAGCTGGTCGATAATACGGCCTGCCCGGTTGTACCCAAGTTTCAGTTTGCGCTGCAACAGGGAAGTCGAGCCTTGCTGATGCAGCACGATGATACGGGCCGCCTCTTCGAAGAGCTCGTCGCGCTGGTTCGGATCGAAGTCGCCTTTGTCCGGTTCGTCGTTTTCATCATAATATTCGGGCAGGTGAAAGGCGTCAGTGTACCCGCGTTGCGAACCGATGAATTCCGTCACGCGATCCACCTCGGGGGTATCGACAAAGGCACATTGCAGCCGGATCAGGTCGCTGCCGGTCGACAGCAGCATATCGCCCCGGCCGACGAGCTGGTCGGCCCCGCTGCTGTCAAGGATGGTCCTGGAGTCTATCTTGGAGATAACCCTGTAGGCGATCCGTGCGGGGAAATTGGCTTTGATGGTGCCGGTGATGATATTGACCGAGGGGCGCTGGG
>JAHYJL010000106.1 GCA_019429045.1 Bacteroidales bacterium | reverse complement strand
GCCGGCTGGCGGATCACACGCATGAGGTCTTTTTTTAAGGGATGTTAGCTCAGTTGGTTCAGTCCGCCGGCTGGCGGATCACACGCATGAGGTCTTTTTTTAAGGGATGTTAGCTCAGTTGGTTCAGTCCGCCGGCTGGCGGATCACACGCATGAGGTCTTTTTTTAAGGGATGTTAGCTCAGTTGGTTCAGAGCGCATGCTTCACACGCATGAGGTCACTGGTTCGAATCCAGTACATCCCACGAAGAGGGTGTGGGTTTGAGTGTGGGTGTGCAAGTGAAGTGTGATTTTCTCTTGTTTGGGTGTGCAGGTGAAGTGTGGTTAATAAACACCTTTCATTCCATTGAAAATGTCATCCCAAACCAGCGCCTGAAAAAGGGATCGGAAAATGAGGGTGGATCAGATGAAAAATCAATGATATCCTTCGATTCAAGAATCTCCTTGTTCTTACTGACATTTCTCGGGGTTCCCAGGTTGTATCTGCGCATCACCTCCGTGGATGTGAATTGCGTTTCTCCCTGTTTAACCGCCTTGATGAGATTCAACTGCGTCAGGCTCAAATTATCACATACCTCCTGGTAAAAGATGCTGTTGGAATTCAGCACCAGTTCAGAAGCTTCCTGTAAAATCATCTCATCGGCCACTTTCTCAGTCAATGACCAGATAAAATGCGCCAGTTGCTGGATATACTCAGGATGATTATCAGTCATTTCTATCAATTCTCCAACCAGTTGGACGGGGAAGGTTTTGCCGGTTTTCTCAAATCCGTTTAAAATGAACGCTGACCAATGTTCTTCAGGGACTTTATCGAGCATGATAATATCCCCGAAACGATAAAACGGGCGGGATTTGTTGGTGAATATATCCGCCATCATGTGTTTCTTGCTTCCATAAAGGCAATACGAAACATTTTTGTGATGCTGCCAGCAGGATCGAAGGGTTTCTTCCAGCTTTTCATAATCTTTGATCCGGGCAATGTTTTGAAATTCATCAATGCATACTACCAGTCTTAATCCTTTTTCCATTGCAACCTTCTCAGGCAGGTTAATTATTTCGTCGATGGCATCTTTTGCCTCTTCCCAATTAAACTTTAAAGATATATCATGGATCGGGGCCAACCGGAAAGAGATAATCGGTATGATCTTTTTGAAAAATCCCTTTGCTGAATTCAATAGCTCTTCCTTTTTGGTTACAGCGGCCTTTAAGACCTCTCTGGAATAAGTGGTCAGGAATTCTTCCTCAGTCCGGATATTATAAATATCAAGCAAAATAAACCTGATTTTTTCTGATTCCATTTCGGCAGCTAACTGCCGGACAAGGGATGATTTACCCCACCTGCGCGGGGAAATAATGATGGTATTATTGAGGCTTAGAATATTGTTTCTGATCCGGCGTTTTTCAGGTTCACGGTTGATAAAATCTTCGCCGGTAACCACCCGGCCAAACTTAAAAGGAGATGATGTACTCATAGGTATTATACTTAATGGTATTATACGCAAAGGTATAATAAATGTTTGTCTTAAACGTATTATTGGCAATGACTTCGCTGGGCTTGTTTTCCCAGCGCCCTACCCTGGAGCTCACCTTCACCGCCGAGAATAACGGTGAATAGAACAAGGTCAGCATTATGGTAACCGATATCCTGGGGCGGGTGATGGTCCAAACTGCAATGGTTCTGGATAAAGGAAAACACTCGTTCCGTTTCAAACCCGGCAACGGAAACCTTTATTTTTTCGCGGCCACGTGGCAGGGACGGAGCAGCAGTATTAAGATCCTTCATTCCGGGTTCTATTCAGGTGGGGCCGCTACGCTGGAATACACCGGCAGTGAGGATTATTTTCCACAGCTTAAGGCAATAGAAGATATCCGGGATTTCTCCTTCACCCCCGGCGATGAACTGCTGTATATCGGCTACGCCAACGGCTGGCTGAAGGAGAACTTTAATGTTGGAGATATGATCCCTGGAATAATGGAACAATCGAACAATGAAACCATAGAAAAATACTGCTACAACAACGATACAAACAATTGCATCTCATACGGCGGTCTCTATCAATGGAACGAGATGATGCAATACACGACCCAGCAGGGAGCACAGGGCATTTGTCCACCTGGATGGCATATTCCCACCGATGAGGAATGGAAAGTGCTCGAAGGAGCGGTAGACAGCCAATATGGGATTGGTAACAATATATGGAATAATTTAGGTCACCGCGGTTCTGATGCCGGGACTAATCTGAAGACAGAAAGCGGCTGGAATGGAAATGGCAATGGTACCGATTTGTATGGGTTCGCAGGCCTGCCGGGGGGCTACCGCTATTTATACGCAGGTAATCATTTCTACGATATTGGATCATTTGGCTATTGGTGGACATCCACAGCAAGCAGTCCCTATGCATCTTCCAGCCGTGAGATCAGGTTTTACAGCCAGGGAATAGTTCGCACTGATTTTTATACGGTTACCGGGTACAGTGTGCGTTGCCTGCGGGATGAGTAGAATATTTGAATTCTAAGATGAAATCGACTATATTCCATCTCCCATCGACCATGCGGAATAGCCCCCTGGTATTTAGGAAATGAGATATTCCATATACCAATGCTGACGTTCACATGGGCGATGGGCGGTTATGTATTGCCCATAGGGATGGAGTCCCTGAATGCATTTGCCCACTATTTTTTCCTTGCTTTCCGCACTTAGATTGCTTATATTAGCCAACTTTAACCAAAACCCATGCGCCATGTTAAAGAAAATTACCTTTTTTGCATTGTTTGCAACGATTTCGCTGGGCTTGTTCTCCCAGCGCCCCACCCTGGAGCTGACATTCACCGCTGAGAACAACGGTGTCTATGTGCAGCTCGACAGCATCAAGATCATGAACCGCACCCAGGGGGGCGATACAGTGCTGTATTGGCCCGATACGGTGTTATCCATTTACTATGTTGGAACCCCTGAGGTTTCCAAAGGGGAAAATTCATTCCAGGTCTTTCAGAACTATCCCAACCCGGTAGCAGACCAGACGACCGTTTCGCTGTATGTTCCTGAGAAAGATAAGGTCAGCATCACCGTGACCGATATCCTGGGACGAAGGATTGTCAATAGTGAAAGATTATTGGATAAAGGAAAACACTCGTTCCGGTTCACCCCCGGAAACAGCAGCCTGTATTTTTTCACTGCCCGCTGGCAGGGACAGGGCAGCAGCATCAAGATCCTGCAGGAAGGATTCCATTCAGGTGGGACCGCTACACTGGAATACACCGGCAGTGAGGATTATTTTCCACAGCTTAAGGCAATAGAAGATATCCAGGATTTCTCCTTCAGTCCTGGGGATGAACTGCTCTACATCGGCTATGCCAACGGCCTTGAATCCGGCATGCTGGATGCCCCGCAGGAAAACCAGGCCTACACCTTCCAGTTCGCCACCAACATCCCCTGCCCGGGAACGCCCACGGTGGAATACGAAGGGCAGGTCTATAATACAATTCAAATCTTCTCACAATGCTGGCTGAAGGAAAACCTGAATGTAGGAACAATGATCCCCGGAAGCCAAAGCCAATCGAACAATGGAACCATTGAAAAGTACTGCTACAACAATGAGCCCGACAGTTGCACCATGTACGGCGGCCTTTACCAGTGGTGGGAGATGATGCAATACACCACCCAGCAGGGCGCCCGTGGCATCTGTCCGCCGGGCTGGCACCTGCCCACGGATGAGGAGTGGAAGGTGCTGGAAGGGGCGGTAGACAGCCAGTACGGGATTGGAGACCCGGTATGGGACCTTTATTGGGAATATCGTGGTTACGATGCCGGGACGAACCTGAAGACCACCAGCGGCTGGTATTATGGTGGCAACGGCACTGACCTGTTCGGCTTCTCAGGTCTGCCCGGTGGCGGCCGCGACGGCGGTGGTGACTTCGGCAGTGTTGGCGGCGACGGCGGCTGGTGGGCGTCGACGGAGGGCTACGACGGCGACGCGTGGGACCGTGGCCTCAGTTACGGCAGCCCGGAAGTAGGCCGGGGCGACGACGGCAAGGAGGGCGGGTTTAGCGTCCGTTGCCTCAGGGATTATTGACAATTTGACATTTTGTCTATTTGACAATTTACCAGCCGCAGCATATGCGAAGGCTGGTTATCCCGACGAAGGAGGGATCGAAATATTTTTCACCCCGTTAGATATTGGTTATGTTTTATTATGTGTATGTATTGAAAAGTGAAAAGGATGGGAATAACTATGTGGGTTATACCAACGATCTTAAAAAGCGGCTGGAAGAACATAAGAAGGGATTTGTAAAGTCAACATCACAGCGACGGCCTTTAAATTTGATATATTTTGAAGCATGTCTTAATCAACAAGATGCTACAAAAAGGGAAAAATACTTGAAAACTTCCTGGGGTAAACGATACATCAGGAATAGAATAAACAATTATCTAACGGGGTAAATGTCACTTTATGATGAGTTGCCGGTTTTTAAAGCAAGTTATGATCTATTGCTGAGTATTTTTCATTTTACAGCCAATTTTAAAAGAGAGTACAAATATACAGTAGGGGAGAGATTGAAAAATGAGACGCTTGCGTTGATCGTGCTGGTTTACCGGGCGAATTCATCGAAGGAAAAAGTGGAGATCATTCAGCAGGCCCGTGAGCAGATAGAATTGATACGGTTGCTGATCCGGGTACTGAAAGATCTTAAACAGATCAGCCTGAAAAGCTTTGTGAGGATCAATGAACAAATAGAGAATGTATCGAAACAGCTTGCAGGCTGGCAGAAGAGTCAACGATAAAGTTTCAGGCCGGAGTCCCGCCGTGCCACGGCCGGCGGGAGCGTGCATTCTTTAATCCGGCAGCCCGCTGGTGCCGTAAATGCCTCAGACAAAGAGGTTGGCATTAGCTATCAAAGATTGCGCTGGCTGAAAATGCCGGTGTAACAAACAAGTGGCTGCTTTTACGTCAGGTCTGCCCGGTGGCAACCGCAACAACAATGGTAACTTCAACAATGTTGGCAACAACGGCAACTGGTGGACATCGACGGAGAACAACAACAACAACGCATGGAACCGTAACCTCAATTACAACAACCCGGAAGTAAACCGGAACAACAACAACAAGGAAAACGGGTTTAGCGTCCGTTGCCTCAGGGATTTGAGTGAAACTTTTGCCTTGCAGGTGTAACAGCCTGCAGGGCTTTGTTTGGGTGAACATGCAGCTTGCCATTCCATATTTCAAAACGGATCCCTGTAAACTACTGGTTGACTTGTTCCAGGCGTATTACGATGCAAGGAAAAACAAACGGAATACCATCAATGCCCTGAATTTTGAACGACATTTAGAATCCAGCCTGTTCGCCTTGTATAATGAGATCATTGAAGGCCGTTATGAACCGCAACCCAGCATTTGCTTTATTGTCGACCGGCCTGTCAAGCGAGAGATTTTTGCTGCCGATTTTCGTGACAGGGTGGTTCATCATCTCATCTACAATTACATTTCTCCCATCTTTGAAAATTCATTCATCAACGACAGTTACAGTTGCCGTAAGAACAAAGGCACCCATTACGGCATAAAAAGAATGGACCACTTTATCCGTTCCTGTTCACAGAATTACAGGAAGGATTGCTATATCCTGAAACTGGACATCAGCGGGTATTTCATGGCCATCAATAAGCCGCTGCTCTTTAAGAAAGTAAAGTCGGAACTCATCAAAAATGTCGGTAAGATTGAATTTGACCATTTTGTGAAAAAAGATTTGCAAATCCGGTATTACGGCCGGTATGTGGATGATTTTATCCTGATCCATCAGGACAAAGCATACCTTAAATCAGCAATAGAACCCATCCGGGAATTTCTTGACTACAATCTTCAATTGAAATTACATCCGGATAAGATTTATATGCAGCATTTTACAAAAGGCGTTAAATACCTGGGATCAGTCATAAAACCCCATAGGATATACATTGCCAGGCGTACAAAAGGAAACTTTTTTGAAGCCATTGAAAAGCAAAATGAAATCGTCAGGTATCGCAAGCCTGGTAAGGAAGAGCTGAAACATTTTCTATGCAGTATGAACTCATACATGGGGATCATGAAGCATTACAAAACTTACAAGGCCAGGAGGAAAATGATATTTAAGCATTTGTCTGGTTCGTGGTGGAATCAGGTTTATTTATCTGATAGTGTGAAAAAATTTGTTTTGAAAAGGAAAGTTTGCTTTGGCTCCTGAAGCAAATTGGTTGCAACGATTAAGTTTTAATAAAGACCAGCTTTGTTTGCAGGGACTCCGTCCCTCTGCAAATGGATATATAATCGCCCATGCGGATTAGCCCCCTGGTATTTAGGAAATGAGATATTCCATATACCAATGCTGACGTTCACATGGGCGATGGGCGGTTTTACATTGTTCACCGGGATGGAGTCCCTCCGAATAGGGATGGAGTCCCTGTTTTATTCGATGCCGCCGGCATCCGACAATGCCGAATTGACAATTATCCTCCCATCTCCTCCCTTCCCCTCACTGGCAATATACAGCGTGCCATCCGGACTGAAGCAGATGCCTTCGGGCTTGGGAAAGGTTCCCGGGTTGAGGCTGACTGCGGCCTGCAGTTCTTTCTCCCCGGAAAATACCAGCAAGAGCTTTCCCACTGATCCCAGAATGTATATATCCCCGGTTGCCGGGTGGATGGCGATGCCGGAAGGGGCGAAGATCCTGTCGCCTTCCGACGGGTTGAAACGGGCCATGACTTCCATTCCCCAGCGGGTGATCGCACTGAGATCCTGGTAAGCTCTTAATGTGTCCAGGTCGATCAGTAAAAAGGGTTCCGGATCCATCTGCCGGGTTTCTAGGTCGAAACGGTAAACGGCCCTGTGGCGGCGGCCGTCTCTTTTATCCGTAAAAGGCTCTCCTTTGCAGGCGATCAGAAGGCTGTGATGAATGGGATCATAGGCCAGCCCCTCGGCATCGTTCCGGCCTTTTAAAGGGGTTTTGTATTCCGTGACTTCAGGTGATGAAGCTTCCAGGAAATCTTGTACCTCGTATAATGTCCCGTTGCTTTTCAATACCCAGGCATCATCGTTGATCACTTCAATGCCTTCATAATCGCCGTCCCTGCCAAAATGTACCTCGCGTTCAACGGCTCCGGCTTGCAGGTTATAGATGAAGATGATCCCGTTTTCATCCTGGACGCAGGCCAGCCGGTTTTCGTCAATGAAACCCAAGCCGGAGATCTCCACCAGCGACCGCGGCAGCTTCCAGGTTTGACCGGGCCTGGCCAACCGGTACGGGAAATGATAACCGGATCGCTCATACAGTATTTTGCTGTTGTTTTCCTGCGAACAAGCTGCCAGTGTTAATAATAACACTGCCAGCCACATGTTTGCCTGCCGTAACCGAATTATCATCTGTTTGTCTTTGAGGAAAAATTAAGAATATCAGACCGGAGGATTGAATATCAGATAATTCAGGATGAAAACAATCACGGTGAAAATGATGCCAAACATGAATACATTATAGGCCATCCGCACCAGCCTGAACTTTTTCGAAAGGATCTTCCCCAATTCATACTGGTTCCTGATCAGGGTGGAATACAGATGGTCGTCATCTTTCAACATCTCCTTGAGGTCGGTCAGGTAATCATCAAAATCCAATTTGATGAAATTCCCGAAAAAAATAAGATCGACCTTCTTGTTCTTTATGTCTTCTTCATTAAAATTAGACGTGATAATATTAGGCCTTGTGGATAAGATCGCGATGATGATCGTGGCCAGGCAGATGACCAGCAGGACCAGGATCGGGATGATATCCTTGGCCATGCTTCCAATATTCCCGGCCAGCATGGTGATGATGATGGAGATGATGATGGCATTGACCGAGATCAGGATATTCGACTTGTTGTCGGCGATGGAATTCAGGTTGATCTGATTGCGCGCAGTGATGCGGAACATGGTCTCCACACCCCTGGAATAAGTTAAACCTTTATCCTCTAAGACTTCCTGTTTATCGAGCAGCTTTTGCCGGATCATCCGTTCGGATAAACGCTTGACATTGGCTTCCTTTTTAGGTTGAAGCACCGCTTTGCCGTAATCCGTAAAATATGTGTGCGTGGTAAAAAAATTGATCCATCCCTTTTCAAAAAACTGGCGTTTCCTGGTGTTGGGCTGCCGCGTTGCAGTTTCATCCACCAGCAAATCAAACTGTTCGATCGCCTCATCGGTGGCAATGTACATCATCTCAGCATCGCACAGTACCTCTGCGATCTTGTCCTTCGGGCTTTGAGGCATCCTGGCCGACCTGATAATGTCAGATATATGTCCGATGACTGCCGGGTCGACGCCCTGCTCTGAAAGGAATGCCGATGCAATACCGATGCTCTCCTCATGCGACTGATCGTAGGAATTGACATAGCCCGCATTCAGAAACAACGCACCCAGCCGCAGGATATCCATTTCATCCGGCTTCAGTCCGGCATGCTCCCCTATCATTTCCGCATTTTTTTTGACCCGCAAAGTATGACTGAAATTATGATAAATGATATTTTCCGGTAGCTTTTCAGCCATCAATGCTGATACATATTTTTCTGATTCTGTGATTAAAAGATCATTAATTTTACGCATAGTAAAAACTGGTTTGCTGATCAAAAGTAATAAAGATAGTGACCGCTGTGCTGTTTTTTTTGATTTTTGGCAGGTTCGCTGACAACCTTTCAGCGATTTATTGGTTATATTGATGAGATGCTGACAAATGGAGAAGTAATTAAAGACTAAAAATGATTAAAAAGGCATACATCATATTCACCCTGGGGTTCTTTCTGCTGATTGCCGCAACTGCTCAGGAAAAAGTTACCCGGCCACCGGTGCCATTGTTCCAATCGGATGAGTTACTGCAAATTGAGCTTAAAGCCGACTTCAGAAAGGTGTTTTTAGTCACCGACGATTCCACCTATTTCCCTGCCAGGTTGTCTTTCATTGATGATGAAGGACAGCTCAAAACGATGGATATCCAGATCAGGACACGCGGTAAAACACGCCGTAAAATGGGAGTTTGCAGTTTCACCCCGCTGCGTGTGAATTTCCCCAAAAAGGAGACCGCCGGCACCCCTTTTGAAGGGCAGAATGTCCTGAAATTAGTTTCGCACTGTAATAAGGCCAACCATAATGAACAGAACATCATCCTTGAATATTTGATTTACAAGGCATTTAACGTATTGACCGACAGTTCTTTCAAGGTGCGTCCTGCCCGGATTGATTACATATATGACGATAAGAAAGGGGAAACGATACAAAAATTTGCTTTTTTCATCGAGCGGGAGAAGCTCCTGGCCGAACGGCTGCTTATGGTTGAGAGGAAACCCGACAGGGTACGTCCCGACCGGGTAGACCCTTACCAGGCTTGCCTGGTGGATATTTTCCAGTATATGATCGGGAATGCCGATTATTCGATTTATGAGCGGCATAATGTCATCATCCTGTCCGATGCTTTCGGCACCGGCCAACCGGTAGCGGTTCCCTATGATTTTGACTGGAGCGGTGTGGTTTTGGCGAACTATGCCGTACCCAATCCAAAAATCAATACAAAAGATGTTACCGTTCGGGTTTATCGCGGCATAAAACAGGAGCCTGAAATTCTCAACCGTTCCATTCGGCGGTTTCAGGAGAAAAAAGAAGAGATTTACAGCTTGTTTGAAGATTTCGAACTGCTGGATAATAAAGAAAAGAAACGGGTGACCAGGTACCTGGATGATTTTTACCGGGTGATCGGCAATGAACGGCTGGTGAGGATGGAGTTTGTTGAGAAGGCAAGAAATGTTGAATTTTGAATGTTGAATGTTGAATTTTGAATAAGTCGATTGTATATATATGCCTTGTGATTTTGGGCCTGGGTTTACCAACGTTCGTTACAGGGCAGGACCGGGCGGAGAAAGATGTAATCAAGGCTATTCATGATGGCGATATTGCATCATTCACATCTTACATGGAGCAGCGGCCGGACTGGAATTTTGTTTTCAGCAACGGCTGTTCCGGGCTGTATTATGCCATTGTCCATGACCGGTTTGACATTGCAAAATACATACTTGACAGGGGTGCGGACCCCGAACTTGTTGTCCGTAACCGCTCCACACTGAAATGGGCGATCAGGCATAACAGGGGAAGATTGGTCCGCCTGCTGATCGAATACGGGGCGGGGGTCAAAACATACGATAAAAAGCTTGAAACGCCGCTGATGTATGCCGCCAAACTGGACAACCTTGAAATGTGTAAAATACTGTTCAACCGGGG
>JAHYJL010000105.1 GCA_019429045.1 Bacteroidales bacterium | reverse complement strand
AATTTTATGTTAACCACAGAGATAACAGAGCATACGCAGAGAACACAGAGGATTGTATATCAATCACTAAACACTCTGCGTCCTCTGTGTCTCCTCTGTAATCTCTGTGGTAAAACAACTTTTGATACAACCTCAGCGCCATCGCCCAGGCGCCCGTGCGTATGTGAACATTGGGCGACTTTTATTGCCCCGCGATCTTCCGGCGTTTGCGCTCATGTTCATCCAGGTATATCTTCCTGATCCGGATTGATTTGGGTGTCACCTCCACGTATTCGTCCGTGCGTATATATTCCATGGCTTCTTCGAGGGAAAATTTGATAGCGGGGGTGATCATGGTCTTATCATCGGCGCTGGCGGCCCGCATGTTGGTCAACTTTTTGGTCTTGCAGACGTTGATGACCAGGTCGTCGGGGCGGATATGCTCACCGATGACCTGGCCTGCGTAAACGGGATCGTTGGGTTCTACGAAGAAAGATCCGCGGTCCTGCAGCTTATCGATGGCATAGGGGATGGCCAGTCCGGTTTCCATGGCGATGAGGGCACCGTTGCGGCGGACGGCCAGGTCGCCTTTCCAGGGTTCGTAACCCCTGAAGCGGTGGGCGATGATGGCTTCGCCTTCGGTGGAAGTCAGAATGCTGTTGCGCAGTCCGATGATGGAGCGGGCCGGGATGTTGAACTCAAGGGCGATGCGGTCGCCTTTGGTTTCGATTTGGAGCAGTTCGCCTTTGCGGCCGGTAACGATATCGATCACCTTGCCGGAAAAAGATTCGGGGACATGTACGGTCAGATACTCGATGGGCTCGTGCTTCACTCCGTCGATGTGTTTGAGGATGACCTGCGGCTGGCCGAGCTGGAACTCGAATCCCTCACGCCGCATGGTCTCCACCAGGATCGACAGGTGCAGGATGCCGCGGCCGAAAACCATGTAGGAATCGGGCGAGCCGGTTTCTTCGACGCGCAGTGCCAGGTTCTTCTCGGTTTCCCGGAAAAGCCTGTCGCGCAGGTGGCGGGAGGTGACGAACCTGCCGTCTTTGCCGAAAAATGGTGAATTGTTGATGGTGAACAGCATGCTCATGGTCGGTTCATCCACCTTTATAGGGATCAGGCCCTCCGGGTCTTCAGAATCTGCAATGGTATCTCCAATGTCGAAATCTTCCAGTCCCATAACCGCGCATATCTCCCCGGCCGGGACCTCTGCCTTGGTTTTTTCTTTACCCAGGCCTTCGAAGACATAAACTTCTTTCAATACGAATTTCTGCAAAGTTCCGTCGCGTTTCACCAGGGAAACGAGCATACCGGCCCTGAGTGATCCGCGGTGGATACGCCCCACGGCGATCCGGCCGACGTAAGAGGAATAATCGATGGAGGTGATTTGAAGCTGTAGCGTCCCTTCTTCCGTTTTCGGGGCTGGGATGGTGTCGATGATCACATCGAGCAGGTGGCTGACATCGCTTGCAGGTTCTTTCCAGTCGGCCGCCATCCAGCCCTGCTTTGAGGAGCCGTACACGGTCGGAAAGTTGAGCTGGTCTTCGGTGGCTTCCAGGTTATACATCAGTTCAAAGACCGCTTCATGCACCAGGTCGGGATCACAGTTAGGCTTATCCACTTTGTTGATCACCACGATGGGTTTGAGGCCCAGTTCGAGGGCTTTTTGCAGGACAAAACGCGTTTGCGGCATCGGGCCCTCGAAGGCGTCGACCAGAAGGAGCACTCCATCGGCCATATTGAGTACCCTTTCTACCTCACCGCCGAAGTCGGAGTGCCCCGGTGTATCGATGATATTGATCTTGATGCCTTTATATCTGACCGACACATTCTTGGCCAGGATGGTGATGCCCCGTTCGCGTTCCAGTTCGTTGCTGTCGAGGATCAGGTCGCCCATCGCCTCATTGTCGCGGAACAATTTGACCTGGTAAAGGATTCTGTCGACCAGCGTGGTTTTGCCATGATCGACGTGGGCGATAATGGCTATATTTCTGATGTTTTGCATGGATTGTCTTTCGTTCTGAAATAGAGGGCGCAAAGGTAGGAATAAGATCGGGCGAAAACACGATCAGACGATCTTCAATTTTCCAGGTTGAAGGAATCCATGCTATGGTTTGATGAACTTAACAGTCAATGTCTCTCCTCCCGAATGTATCAACAGGATGTAAAACCCGGGTTTATACCGGCTGATGTCTAATCTTAAGGTTTCCGGCGCAGTAATGGCTCCCGATGAGATCACTTCCCCAAGGATATCGTATATGTAATAGACCGCTTTGGTTTTTAGTTTTTCCGGTAATTCTACATGCAAATGATCCCTTGCAGGATTGGGGTAAACCTTTAATTTTTTCGCTTCCGGTACACTCGAAGATATTCCGAGGTATTCATTAGGGATGATGATACCTCCATTGCGCACCCGGTATAGGAGTGTATCGATATGATCCATAAGCTTGTGGATGGATGAAACGCGTCCCTCCCAGCCATTTGCAGCACAAAACGCTATTTCCAGTTCAAGGATTTCTCCCGGGTTGAACGTCATCGGCCCGATAATTCCCAGCCCCATTATTGCGCTTGGGTATATGTTCACTGTACTATCTGTCCAGTAAATGCCTGGCTGATTGTAGCCTCCGTTGGGTGGCACGCAATCGGTCCCCCAATTCAGCGGATCTGAATCACCAGGGAAGAAAAAATTACAGGCCGGTCCCAATGACAAAGTGTCCCATGTCGCACCGATACCATATCCCCCGTAATTCCATCTGGTACCACTTCTGTGAAAGCCTGTCAAAAACCCGTAACAATCAGGTGCGAACCACGGATCAAAGGGAGAACGAGGGGGAAGTTTTAAAAATCCGGTCAGGCCGAATCTTTCGTCATCCGTAATCCCGTTTCCGAAATTGAAGCCGTTCACACTGTAATCGCATCCGCCTTTGGAATTATCCAGTCCGTCGGGAGGCATGAAGGGACCGCCGAGGATGGTGACCGATTGGGCCGGGGGGTATTCCTGATAGCCGTATAAGGTATCACCGAAGTAGTTAACAAATGTGATGTCAATATCATAGCCATTATAGGCATAAAACGATCCTCTCGTTACATCACTGCCTATGTAATCGTCCCAGGGATACCCCAATTCGATGTCGGTAAAGATTCCGAGATATGCATCATGATAAATGTTTTCCGAACGGTTGATGATGTCGTAATGAACAAAGACCGTATTGTGCAGTACGCTGTCGTTAGGCGCATCAAAGCCATATATCATGGCGTGAATTTCCACTTTCAATCTTTCCCCTTGCGATTCCGTATGGGTCTTATCATCATTGTAAATGATGAAAACGGTCTGATCACCCCGGATGAGCGGATAATCCCCATCCATCGGGTTGTAAAGTCCGTCAAGGTTATAATCGTAGTAGGGGGCAAGACGATTTGGAATTCCCCATTGTATTTCACCGTTACCAGGCCACGCAGCGATCACTTCTTTGGGGACATAGCCCGCTTTCCAATAGTTGTTCCGGTGGTATTCCACGTCAGTTCTGTCCAGTTTCCAAACCCGGTTGTATTTCATGGAAAATGCCGAATCATAAATATCAGAAACCGGGCCGGGCTGAAAGTCTGAACCGACTAGCCGGTTGAATTCCCCGGCAAAGTGTAATTGGCCGGTTTCATCCAGCGCCCCCAGCCATAGGGTGCTGTTATAAATTGTGTGTGTTTTGGAACCTTTCGGGTAATTGAAATGTGCACCGTAAAACAGACCTGTTCCCGGCTGTCCGGGCACGCGGGAAAAAAGTTGTCCGTCGCCGGTAACCCCTGCGCTGATATTTCCGATATCCAGGGAATCATAATAGGGGTTGATGTCAAAGGAGCTTATAGTTGTTGGATTAATCCTGCCCGGGAGATCCTGTGGATAAGCCGACAAAAGGGTAAGAGCACAGAAGATATTGATAATAAAAACTTTCATGGTGTCAAGGTTAATGAAACATAAATGTGACGACTAAAAATGGATGTCTATCGTATGATAATAAATTTCCCTGTTCCAAGCACAGATCCAGAATCTTTGACCACCGCCAGGTAAATGCCGGGAACTAAGCCGGAAACATCCACTGTCCAGCCCCCATCCCCGGCCCTTCCCCCACCCGGGGGAAGGGAGGCTAGATGGCCGGGGGCTTTTCGCCCGAAAACATCATAAATCTCCAATGAATAACTGGCACCTTCATTCAACATTAAACACTCAACATTCAACATTCCCCTGGTAGGGTTCGGATAAACTAACACACCTCCACGCCCCCATGCCTCCATGCCCCCATGCTCATTCACTCCTATGCAGGGATAAACCATCGTATATTTTGGCTCCGACCAGCCTGAATTGCCGCAATCATTATAGCATCTTGCCCGGATCACTGCCTGGCCTTCGAATTGTGGGTTCCAGGTGACCTCGGCGAGGGTGTCAAGGGAAAGTAGCGTCCCGGCTTCTTCCGGTTCAAGTAACCATTCGTACCCGGTGGCATATTGCACGGTGTCAATGGAGTATAAAGCTACCGGGTTTGTGGTACTGCATAATATATCCGGCCCTGATGTTAAGAGAGGCGCAAGCGGTAAGTAAAATGAACAGTCTTTGATCTCAATGAGCCAGGCGTCCCAGGTTAAGTCATAAGGATCAGGGAACAAATCACACTGGACATCCTGGTCAAGGAGTTGTGAATTTGCAGCAAGGACATAGTTATAATCATCATTTTTATAGACACAGTGAATGCCCCAGAAGCGTTCTGTGGCATCACCCCCGAAACAGTGCTCCCACACCAGTTCTCCGTTTTCGTTAAGTTTGACCACCCAGATGTCAGCCAGGTTGCCACCTGAATGATTCCCTGAAACATCCCCGTCCAAAGACCAGGTAGTACCAATTAAAATAAACCCATTATCCTCTGTTTGAGTGAGATATATAGGATATTCCGAACGGGTACCGCCGAGACATTTTTGCCAGATCAGGTTACCATCGTAATCAATTTTAACCACCCATATATCGTCGGTAGCAAAATTTCCCGGTATGCCGTGAAACCCGCTGACATCCCCATCGTTTGAATTTGTACTTGCCACAAAAACATAACCACCATCGATTTCAACAATATCCCATCCCTGATCCCATTTAGATCCTCCATAGCACCACTGGTTTATTATATTGCCATACTTTATGTCAATCTCGATGATCCACACATTGGCTTGCTCTGAGCCGGGATCGTAGCAGTCGATCATACCACCTGCCGTATCGTGGCATCCAATCATTAGGACGGAATTCCTTGAAGTAGGTTTGATTTTTATGGCATTTTCCCGGCCATGATTGCCAAAGGTTTTCTGCCATAAAATATTTCCGGTGGAATCGATCCGGCACAGCCAGACATCCATGTCGCCGTAATGTGTGGTGATATCCCCGCCGGGAAGTCCAAATCTTCCCATCATCAACAACCCGTTGTCCGGCATCAGTATGGCATCCACCGGAATGTCTCCCATAGCAGAGCCGCCATAGGAATTTTCCCAAAGGATCTCCCCGGTGTCATTGATTTTTACGATCCAGAAATTGCCGTCTCTACCGTTCAGAACATCCCCATCTTTTGAACTAGAGGAGTTAAGTAAATAGAATGTGCTATCATTGAGTTTAATTATTTTTTTTGGTCCATCTGCTGCACTACCCCCGTAACATCTTTCCCAAAGGACATTGCCGTTAAAGTCAGTATTTACAATCCATATATCACCTAAGCCGTGATAATTAGTTACTCCAGGCCCATCTTTTCCAAGTGAAATTCCAAATAAATATCCATTTTTTGTTTTTTCGACAGCGTATGTCCAATTTCCTCCATCTTGCGTACCTAAACAGGTTTGCCATAGGATAGTTTCAATTTGGGCCTGAAAGGTCAGGCAGGCAAATATAAATGTGATAGTTAGGAAAGTATGGATTTTCATGGCTGGTTTATATAAGGAGCCGCAGGCCGTCTGCCCGCAGCTCCCGGTTACACTTATCAATAAATTAATATTTTGCCCGATTTCACCATTCCAGATGACTTCAGGGTGTAATAATACATCCCGGCGGTCACACCGGTCGTGTTCCAAACCTTCTGGCCGGCTTTGCCCTTCACCGGTATTTGATGTATGGCTCTGCCGGTGACGTCGGAGATGCTGATATTCCCTGTAGCTTCCTCATCCGGCAGTTCATAATCAAAAGCAACGTAGGTGCGACCTGGATTTGGTTTCGCGGAAATGATCAAGCCCTGGCTTTCCATGTGTGGTTCGGGGGCCGGTGCAAAGACATGTTTCACATAGGCCGTGTCTATCAGCGGCAGGCAACGGCAATAATGTTGCACATTGGCATATTCCAGGATATTTCTTGCCAGGTTCCCGGCATAACTGCTGCCGTTTTCAGCAATTGCCAGAAGCACGGGAATCTCCATGCTGTCCGGTTCATGGGTCATTTTCCCCTGGGCTATCCACGAAACCTGCATTTCAACCAGGGTTTTATAGCTATTATAATCTTCCAGGTTTTCTCCTTCAAGATCATATAACAAAGGTAGCAAATTAAGCAAGGTCATTGCACTGGTCGTATCTTTTTCCGAAAGATAGGAACCGATGATCTGCCGGTCGGCCACCAGGTTGTTAATATTCCCGAGCCGGTTCCGGTATTCCACCGGGTTGAAAACCGTATCAAAAAGTACATCGCGTATCAAATTCTGGGCTGCCTGTGTTTTACCGGTATGGTACCTGGCCATTTCATCGAGCAGGATGGTTTTATAGGTCACGCCTTCCAGAGCCTGCCGGAGGATTTCGATCATGTACTGCGGCAGCGGATTATCTTTTTGCTCAAGGTAACTGAGCAGAGTGTCGCGTTTGAGTTCATCCGGGTTGGCCGAGAGTATTTCAAGCAAAATGCCGTCAGGGAATACGTCGGTACGATCAGCAACGGCCCTGAGCACTTCCTGCGAAAGGTGAGGGGAACTGCCCAGGAGCTGGCTTCTGAGCGCCCACATGTCGCCCGGTTCTGCAGCCTGGATATCGGATAGCACAGATTCCGTGTTGCCGCCATCGACCAGCGATTCATAGAGATATTTAACCGAATTGAAATCATTCAGGTTTTGCACAAATGCCACCTCCCTATCCATCATTTCACTTTCCGTCATGCGGATCTGGCCTCCGCCGCCGTAATGATCCGGGCAGGTATTGGGATCATCTACCCTGATTTTTTGAAAAAGGTTTTGCCCTGCTAAAACACGTGTAGGATCCTGACTATCAGTATAGTAATAATACCAATTAATTGTTTGCTTTCCGCTATTAATGACATCCCAAGATTCAGTTGCTTTTGAAAATACATTTCCGGATGCGGTATCACTACTCCCTTGAGGGCCACGAATCATTCCATCGTTAGGCTTATCATCAATAACCATGAAATCCACGGCATTAAACGCATTGTCATTGCATTGGTATTCAACTCCGGTTCCATCATTGCCTGACATTGCGCGATTAGTTCCCTGGGCGTAATTGCCATAACTTAAACCGGTCAGTTCATTTTTGTAGATGATGTCATGTTCCGAAGGGCAGGAGGCAACCCGGATACCGGCATAAGTACCGGCAGCGGCCTGGCTATTTTTTATGAGCCTGTTATTTTCCACCGCAAAGCCGTTGGATGACTGGATATCGATGCCCACTCCATTGGCAAAGCCGCAATTGCCGATGTATGGGTCATCATAACCGACTTTAATGAAATTGTTGATCACCACGGCATAATCGGTACCGGATAAAAAGATCCCGGTACTGTTGTCATTAAAGTGAGCGCTGTTAATCAATATAGGAGGATCGATCGAAGGTGAACCAAAAGCGCCAATCGCTCTGCCAAACCCGTTGAACCGGCAACTGTCGTACTCAGGGCAGGGATGGATGCTGGAAGTGCACACCGGCAACACATGAAAACCTGCATTGTAGGCTGCAATGGCATGATTCCATTGCGAGACATTCACGGCTTCGTGGTGAAGTGAGAAGTCACATCCGTAAAACTTCAGGCCCCTGACCCGTTCAAGGTCCACGTGCTTATAAAAGGTTTTATCTCCCAGGTAATCATCATCAATAATGAACGAACAATTCTTGAAAGTGCCGTAATAGTCCATCTCACTATTTGGGTCGGCCGGGTTGAAATTCCTGTACCAAAGCGCATGGACCGATATTGCATTGTTCGTGAAATAGGAATCAGTCGCATCGATAATCCCTCCGGTAGTGCTATAATCACCTGGTTTCCAAAGCTCAACAGCGACTACGGCATTTTCAATGGTTGCTCCGTTTTTCAAAATAAGCTTGCCTTGCGCGCACGGGTTACCCGGTAACGGGTGTTGCGAGGCGGTGTTGTCACCCCAGACTTCAATGCCGGGCCAGGGAGTGTTCTCCCAGTCACAGCATTTAAAATTTGTAAGAGTCCCGCCATCTACGATCAAGGTTCCACCTTGCTCCACTATTAACCTGGCATTTGGACCAAATTGTATTGTAGAATTTATGGTTAAAGTTACTCCATCCTTAATGTAAACGGAATAGGATAATGATTTATCATCATTCCAGGTATCATCTGATACCAGTTCTTCTATTTCATCTTTTGAGTTCCAGGCTGTACATACTGCCTTGTAGGTGTTCAGTCTTCCATAACCTATTTCATCATGCCGACCGTTTATAATAGGTATATAGGTATAATGGTCTTCTCTGACTTTATCGGCAGATTCACGTAACATTTGGGCAAGTTCTGCATTACTCAGATCAGGGTTCACCGAAAGCATCAGTGCTGCCGTACCTGCAACCATTGCGGAGGCTGCTGAGGTATTTCCCTCGATATTTTTGTAGATCGGTTCGTATTCATATTGTGGCACTAAACCATAAATATCCTTACCCGGAGCGCCAAGATCAAGTTCAGTTCCATAGCAAGAGTTGGACTTTCTTAAATCTTCTTGTGTGGTCGCACCAACAGCAAAAACATATGGGTGGTTTGCCGGAAAAGTAACTGCCGAGGATCCGGTTGTAAAATTACCAGCAGCAGCAACAAAGAAAACATTATTTTCTACATAAGCAGTTTCGATTGCTTCTTTGATATAATCAGCCCAATCATAAGCTGAAAACGCCATTTCGATTATTCTGGCTGATTGCTCATTAGGTAATTTATTAACAGCATAATCAATTCCAATAGCTACCCGTTCAGCCCAACTTCCATCATGGTCACTTATGCCCGATTTAAAAAGCAACATGGAACTTCCTTTGTTTTGCCATCCTCCTGCGATTCCGGAAATACCTATGTCATTATTGGTTTTTGCGCCAATGATGCCGGCAATAAACGTACCGTGCATCCAAATGGCATATGCATCTTGAGGATAGTTTTGGACAAGCCAATCGTAATCATAAGGTCTAACATCATTGCCAAGGTAATATGGAGAAGATTGGTTAACATCATACATCTCCCCCCATCCTTTCCAATCATCTTCACAGCCATTATTATCGTCATCCCATTCATTACCCGAAGCCGGATCATCCCAATATTCCCAGTCATCTTCATCTTCATTAAGAAAGATGTTATCATATCCATCATTCCCGGGACCAAGATCAGGGTGCTTCCAGTCAAAACCTGTATCGATAATGGCAACAATAATATCAGGATTGCCGGTAGTTATGGCCCAGGCAAACGGAGCAGAAATTCTTTCCAGATACCATTGATAATCATAATCATAGTCTGATGGCTCCAGTTCATCACAGTTAAAATACACGTTAGTGTTAAAATCAACCATATCGATCAACGGTTCATCATTTAAATCCGATGCAAGTTCAATGAAAGACTGATTTGATTGCGAATACGTGTAGGTAGTCCATCCGAAAGAGAAATCAAAATCCTTTGTAAGGTTATAGTTAGTCTCGATGGTTGACCTGTCAAAAGCGGTGGCAAGACTGTTATATTTCACAAAAAGCAATGTCGTATCAATGTAAAAAGTATCAGCGATGCCTATTACAAAGTACTTGTCATTTTCGAAGTGAATGGTATCGTTGCCGATAATATAAATATCGGCATTAGCCTGATGCACCGTGCATAATAAAAATAATAAAAGGAAAAAGGTTAATTTTTTCATGGCTCAGTTAATTAAATAATTACAAATTGAATCTTAGCTCTTAACAGCAAAATAAGAGCACTGGAGGACCTTTATTTTGAGCCCCCCCCCCCTACGTAATCAACAGATTGAACAATCTGTAACATTTCAGGAACGGATTAAATGGTTAGATTTTCATGGTTTG
>JAHYJL010000104.1 GCA_019429045.1 Bacteroidales bacterium | reverse complement strand
CGGTATGATGGGTACCGTTTGTGTTGAAAACGGCAAAATATTGCATCGGGTTTCGCGGATTCTCTGAAATATGTCCTTCGGCAAAATCAATTCCCAGGTAAAAATTATCATAATCATTGATGGTGATAACCGATGACGGCATCACCGGCGCATCCCGTTTCTGATCAATGTACCACTGCGGTATCCTGTCATACCGGGGATCGTCCGGTTCATCCTGAGCGAATGAGCCGGTCGTGACTAATACCATTAAAAAAAGCAAAATAAAGGGGATGGGTTCCCTTTTCAGGTTGTAAATAAAGCTGTTCATAAGATAGGTTATGTTTGATTGTCAGTTTTTGTGCGGCTAAAAATAATGCAAAAATGAGAATTTTCAGTTTTTTTTCGATTACTTAACATCTGTTTAACAAAAAATGAAAAAAAGTTGCCAGGTGACCGGGTATATTTCCTAAAAAACCGGATTAATAGTAGACTGGTTTCATAATTGTTTTTTTTTGAGGGACCGGAACCGATGGTGATGGATGCTGTTATTCCTTCTGATGGCAGGGAGTGATGCACCGGGGCATGAGGGGAGGATATACCATCAGTTCCCGGTCCCTTTTTTCATGACTTCATTAGTCGATGACCAGCCGGACCGAATCGGACCTGTCCGGGGTCATCACACGGAGAAGATACAGCCCTGGTTTGACTAAAGAATGATCGGCGAACCATTGGATGGTATGATTGCCCGCGGCAAGTCTGCCATCGAAGACATGTCCGGCCTTTCTGCCGGTGATGTCATAGATTTCGATGACTGCTTCCGATTGGGACGCCATCTCCAGTTCAATGTTGAACAGCCTGGAAGGATTGGGAAACACCCTGAGCATTCCGGTTTCAGGTAAAATTTCATGAAGACCGGTACCGATTTGCGGGGTTTCCAGTCTGACGTTGGTATACAGCCGGTATTCCCCTGCCTGGAGCGTCATCGGTTGGGCCAGGTTGGTTACATCCAGCGATTGTCCGGTAAAATATTCATACCAGGTGCCGGTATGGGTAAAACCCGGGTTGATCGACCCTTGCTGCAGGTCAAAGTTACCAACCACCACCACATCCATTTCAGGATGCTCCAGGACCATCTTTTTGAGAGCAGGGGCTACATTCAATGTGAAGTCAGTGGTTTGGAACGCAGGATGCTGGATGCGCAGTTTGATCAGCGCCCCGTAAAAATCAGAGAGGTACTTCCTCCGGTAATTATCCAGGTAATCCCACCGGATCGGTTTTGGACCGGTGCGGCCATTGTAATCGATCGAATAATCATACCCCAGTTCGCCAAACTGCCAGATCATCTTAGGACCGGGAACGGTGAAAAAAAACAGGGCATTCATGGCCAGGCGCTGCAGGGTAATGGTCGAATCCATAATATTGTATTCGCCCATGGAATTGCCCCAGGTAATGCATTTATAAGCAACGCGCTCCTCATCATGGCTTTCCATATAACCCACCAGGTGAGGATCATTCCATCCTTTGAGTTTATATGAAATTCCTGAAAAATTCGATTTTCCGCTTTCATGATAGCCCATGGCAGCCTCGGCATATTTTTCATTCAGGTTGCCCCACATGAGTATCCCGTAATCGGCCAGTTCTTTATCCTCGGCATTTACCGCCAGGTGTTCAAAAATAATGATAGCGTCGGCTTTGCGTTCCCATATCTCGTCGGCCATCCGTTTCAGCAGCCTGATCCGGTCGGCGTCGTAAAGGCTGCCCCATGGATCGGTGTCGGGGTCCTTATAATTATTGCCAAAGCCCTTGGTGAAGTCGAACCGGAACCCGTCGAATTTATATTCTCTCATCCAATAACTGTTGACGCTGTCGATAAATGCTTGCGTATAAAGGCTTTCATGGTTAAAATCATTTCCCCAGTGTGCTTCCGGGTTGCCAAAGTTATGATCGACGTTGAACCAGGGGTTATCGGGTGCCGGTTTGCTCCCGTCGAAATACATCTGAACCAGCGGGCATTGATCATAGGCATGATTCAATACCAGGTCAAGAAAAACGGCGATCCCCCGCTTGTGGCATTTGTCGATGAACCGTTTCAGTTCGTTTTTCGGGCCGTAATACTTATCGGGGGCGAAATAAAAGGAAGGGTTGTACCCCCAGCTGATATTTCCTTCAAATTCATTGACCGGCATCAGTTCGATCGCATTGATGCCCAAGCTTTCAAGGTAGTCGAGCGAATCGATCAGGGCCGCATAGGAATGTTTGGAGGTAAAGTCCCTGACCAGCAGCTCGTAGATCACCAGGTCGGTGACGGCCGGCGGGGTGAAATTCTCCACTTCCCACTGGTAAGGTTGCTGGTTGGTTTGCAGCACTGTGGCGATGCCGGTGGTCTTCCCTGCAGGGTACTGAATGAGATCGGGATAGGTGGCATTGGAGATATACTGATCGTTCCAGGGGTCGCTGATCTTATCTGCATACGGGTCCCCTACTCTGATAACGCCATCGATAAAATATTGAAATATATATTCCTTCCCGGGGATCAGATCATTGATCTCCAGCCAGAACCTTTCCCCATCGGGGGTTTGCTTCATATAAAAATTGCTGTCAACTTCCCAGTCGTTGAAATCGCCGATAACATAAATATATTCTTTTCCCGGGGCGACCAGTGAAAGTACTACAGAAGAGGCATCGGGATAGTTGATACCGTCCCTTACATTATCCGGCAGGTCTTTAATCTCCACAGGTTTCCTTACATAATAATAAAAGGAGTCGGCCACTGTGCCTTCTTCATTGCCAGCCACAGCCTTTACGTTGAATTTCCCGTAGTTCAGGGCGACCAGGGTGTCTGTCAGGTAATTCCCCCCCGATTTTGATATCAACTCATCATCGACAAAAAGCCAGACGGAATCGGCTTCATTGGCAACCACCTCTACCGGGAAGGATTCATTCAGGATGGTAATGAGCGGGAAGCTGAACGGCTTCAGGAATGTCACATTCAGCCCTTCATCAAATACATCCACGAAAATATCGGCGCCATTTACATCCCTTCCGGTGATCCATTGCCCGCCCACCTGGGTTGCGCTGCGGAAAACAAAGGCCATTTTCAGGATGTTTTCATCTGCCGGCACACCGTAAAATGCTCTGATGGAGGGCTGGAATTGGATCTGGTAAAGATCTACTCCAATACGCGTCATCTTACAGGCAGGTGTATT
The DNA here is from genome assembly GCA_019429045.1 of Bacteroidales bacterium. Classification (GTDB taxonomy): domain Bacteria; phylum Bacteroidota; class Bacteroidia; order Bacteroidales; family JAGOPY01; genus JAGOPY01. Next base: position 7,292 of record JAHYJL010000104.1, on the reverse strand, counting down.
GGTTCCCCAGTTGGCCTTGACATATTTCCAGTCGGTACCCCCGCCGCTGTAATCCATGATGAGGCCCGTATAAGCATATACGTCACCGGTGTAGCCCACCATGCCGCCATCGCCCTGGGTGGCATCGAAGATAATCGTAACCGGTTCATTAATAAGGGGAAATGATGGATTGGTTGTAACGACCTGGGCGGTAAGGGCAAGGGTTATGAGGATAAGTAATGATGTAAGTGTTGATTTCATTAGCGTAGGGTAAATGATATTTGATATTGCAAAAATAATATAATTACCCCACTACCTGGAGGCTGTATCAGAAGTTAAATAATATATTAACCACAGAGGTAACAGAGCATACACAGAGAACACAGAGGATTGTAAATCAATTATTAAACACTCTGTGTACTCTGTGCCTCCTCTGTAATCTCTGTGGTTAAAAACATATGACACATCCTCGAAGGGGGAGGGTACAAAAAAAGCTGTCCCTGAAGGATCAGGGACAGCTTGAAAAATATGATATAGTTTACTAATTATCTGACGATGAGCTTTTTGACAGCCCTGTTTCCGTCATCTCCGATGATATTGACGAAGTAGATGCCAGGTGTGAAGCGTTCCACGTTCAGGATCACCTGGTCATTGGCGCCGCTGAAATTCAGGCGGTCTTTCACGATTGTCCTTCCGGCGATGTCGCTGACATAAACCGTAACCTGCTGGTTGAAGTCATTGTCGGCAAGCCGGAGGTAGACGTTACCGCTGGCCGGGTTCGGGTAGAGCACAACGAACGAGCTGAAATCCTTGATCTCATTCACACTGAAGAAGTAGGGTCCGCCGGCGAGCTGCAGATCGCCCAGGTCGGCGGTGTTGCTCCAGTTGTTGCCGGTACCGTACCAAACGCTCTGGTAATCGCGGCCGATGCCGTTATCGCTGTCGTTATTGCCGAGGCTCCAGCCGATGGTTCTGCCCCTTCCGGGGTTGAAGCTGAAGTTATCCCATCCCAGGCGCAGCTCCACGATATAACCATCACTGGTGGCCAACCAAATCGATTCTTCGTTAGGCACAGGCACCCCGTCAGCTTTTACCCAAAGTTCGGAAAGATTAAGCGCATCCATAATGAGCTGTGTATCGAAGCCTGCATCATAAGCGCCGTCTTTGCTGTTATCGCCGTCGATATAGAATTCGACCGCATCGTTATCCCAGGGATTTCCGGAACCTTCGACGACCGCGTCAACCACTTTCACGCCGATGTAGAGGTTATTCTCATCCCAGAGGGTACCCCAGGAAACGGTATTGTTGATCGGGCCATTGCCGGCAGCCAGTATTTCGGAGCCATAATCAAGGCTGTATTCCGACAGATCACCGTCAATCGTCGGCGGTGCGGTGGTATATTGGGCATAAGCCACGCCTTGGTGTGCCGGTTCATCAGTGAAGGTATACTCTCCGGTGATACAGTCGAACCCGATCCTGTACCGGCCGGCGGTAGCCGGGATGGCAGGGCCGTCGAGTACAGCGGTACCGGTCGGGAAAGCATCATTTGCCCAGTTGACCACACTGCTCATATCCTTGCGGAACATGACATCCTGGTTATCGAACAGCTCGTAGGTACCTGTATAATAAGTAGTTGTACCGGAGGGGTTCCGCAGCACCACGTCGCCGATCACATTGTTATACAGGCTGATGCAACCGCAGGATAGTGTGCCGAACAGAAGGTCTCCGAATGACGAGGTGTTATTGTAGTTTTGCAGGCCGCCGTTCCAGGCAAGGATATAATCTACACCTAAACCTGTATCGTCATCATGGATAAAGAGGTCAAAACCGATCTGGCCACCTTCTTCAGGTAAAATGTCTAAAGCTGCCCAGGGTATTCCCAGCTCAGCCGTATAGCCATCAGCGGTTAACTGGAAGCCGAGCAGCACATCGATGACATCAGGCCCATGGATAATCTCGAGGCCGCCAATGCCAAATCTGAGGTGCAGGTCATAATCATCATAGGGTCCGCCACTTTTATTGCCATCGATGAATACCTCGCCCATTTCATTTGGTCTTATCAGCGCATCTTTCACCTGCAGGCCAACATAAAGATATTCATCGTTATAAGCCACGCCGAAATAGACTTCATTCAGGTCATCTCCGGGATCGCCTTCGATAACTTTTGAAACAACCTGGTCGATTTTCCAGTCGGCTTCATTAAGGATACCATCGACACTGATGGCAAAGACCTTCGGGGCCGTTACGCCGCTACCCAGGCGGGTGAATTTGAAGTCGCCCGATTGGCAGTTAAAGGTGATGTCATAACTTCCACCGGGGACTTGGATATATGGGCCACCCACTGTTGCATTACCTTCCGGGAAGGTGCCTCCCCAGACATTGTTGTAAAGCGGGTCGGCATCCAGCCTGAACCACAGTTCTGTACTGCTGGTGAAGTTGACGCTGGCGGTAAACTGGCTGGGGTACATCGGGTCGCGCACCATCCAGACATCGGTCGGGACGCCGCTGCCGTCATCTCCCCAGGTGTTGAAATCGCCGATCAGGCCTATCTCACCGCAAATATCCGGATTGGGCACGAAGCTGTAAGCGAGGGTTGTTGCATTAAAGGTCACGTCATATTTACCGGCGACAAGGGGAATGTTATCACCGCCTGGTATACCAGTGCCAGAGGGGAATGTAGTGCCCCCCCAGTTCACGGTCCAGTCCATGTTTTCACGGAATTTAACTTCCGAATCGGCATACCAGGAGCGGGAAAGGTGCCACAGGTTCGGGTTGGCCGCATCCCGGTTCATGGGGATATCCCTTGGTTGCCAGCCGATGAATGCGCCGATCATGCCAATCGCGCCGCTGGCGGGTGTAAAACTGAATTCACCCGTTGCACAGTTAAAGGTCACTTTATAATCCGTTGTTAACTGGTCCACATCCAACGGTACGGGGATATCAGGTCCGCCCTGAGTTGCAATTCCGCTCGGGAAATCATCTGAACCCCAGTTGACGGTCCAGTCAGCATTCTCACGGAATTTCATGTGAATAATGTCCGGTGGGTCATAAGAATTGGAGCCCGGTGTCAGCGTCAGAATAGTGGTCCACAGGTCAGGATTCGCCGCATCACGTGTCAAATAATGGTCGTCCGACCAATTATTGAACTCGCCGATGAGGCTGACCATGCCACAGGTTTCAACAAAATTGTAAACTCCTGTTGCGCAATTGAAAGTAACAAGATAGGAACCTTCGGGTACTGGAATATCCGGTCCATTCTGGACAGCCGTACCGGTTGGAAAATCAGAAGATCCCCAATTAACAGACCACATGCTATTTTCTCTAAATTTCATATCTATAAAACCGCTTGAGTCTATATCATCCGAAGCACTTACTGAAATGGCTACAGTCCAGGTATCAGGGTCAACAGCATCTCTTACCATGAAGAGATCACTTGACCAGGAGTTGAATTCGCCAATCAATCCAATCACTCCACAGGTAGATTGAAATTCATAAGCTAGAGTAACACAATTAAAGCTAACCAAATAACTGCTGCCAACAGGTAATAATATGTTATCTCCTCCCGGTACACCAGTACCTGCAGGAAAAGTAGTGCCGCCCCAGTTGACGGCCCAATCAGCATTCTCACGGAACTTGACTTCAACGAATCCGCTAGTATCTACATCATCATTGTCAGTGAGGATAAGAATGGTTGAAAATTCTGCAGGGCTTTCAGGATTTCGGGTCATGAAATGATCCGCCGACCATCCGTTGAATTCCCCGATCAGGCTGATACGTCCGCAGGTTTGGGCGGTCGTTTCCATTGAAACGAAAGCCGCAATGAGAAACACAAAAAGTAGATTTTTCTTCATAAGGTTAAGTATTAGTTAATCAAATATTTATTAATTATTAATTTTAGGTGCTAAATTACGATATTTTTATTTTCAGTATGAATAATCTTACATAATAATCTAATCTTTTTAACATTAAATAACATAAAAAAAATTACGTAATTTAGTCACCCATTTATTATTATAGGCAAATCATTAATTAAAATACTTATGAATAGTTACTTACGCAGTTTTCTCAGCGCTGGTTTTACCGGGCTGCTGATGTGGTTGGGTACCATTACCCTTCTGGCCCAGGAAAAAACCATTTCCGGCGTGGTCACCGATGCCGAAAACGGGGAAACCCTGATCGGGGTGAATGTAACGGCAGCTACTGACAGGACCATCGGCACCATCACCGACCTGGACGGCAGGTACCGGATCACAGTACCAGATACAGTGACGGCTTTGAGTTTTTCCTTCGTGGGTTACGCCGTCCAAATCGTCGGGATCACCAGCAACACCATCAATGTCAGGTTATCGCCGGGGCAGGAGTTAATGGAGGTGGTTGTGGTCGGTTATGGAACGCAGCGGACGCGGGAAGTGACCAGTGCAGTGACCAGTGTGAAATCGGAAGATTTTAACGAAGGTAACATCAGCGATCCCATCCAGCTGATCCAGGGCAAGGTAGCCGGCTTGTCTATCGTCAAGCCGGGCGGTGACCCGAATGCCGACTTCACCATACGGCTTCGGGGGCTATCCACTTTCGGAGCCAACACTGAACCGCTCATTGTAATTGATGGAGTGCAGGGCGCATCCCTGAATTCGATCGATCCGCAGGATATCGCCTCCATGGATGTGCTGAAGGATGCCTCTGCTGCGGCTATATATGGTACGCGAGCGGCTTCCGGGGTTATTCTCATCACCACGAAAAAAGGAGAACAGGCGAAAGATGGCAAACTGAGTAATATTGAATTCAGCACATCATTTACTGTCGAATCGGTAGCCAGGAAACTCTCCGTGCTGAGTGCCGAGGATTATCTCTCCTTCCAGAATTCAACGGATTTCGAAGACAATACCGACTGGATGGATGCCATCACCCGCGACGGGGTATCGCAAGTGTATAACCTTTCATTGAACGGGGCCAGCAAGGGCAGCAGCTACCGTGTGGCATTCAACTACCGGAAAGGCAATGGCATTGTCCTGAAAACGGGCTTCGAGCAGTTGAACGGCCGTTTAAATTTCATGCAGAAAGCCCTGAATGATAAACTGACCCTGAACCTGAACCTATCGGCCACCCTGAGGGATGAAACCTATGGCGCACTGGAAGCATTGACTTTCGCAGCACGCTACAACCCGACAGCCCCCATCACAGCCGACGATGACTTCTCAACCGAATGGGGCGGATACTTCCAGCGCGAAGCTTTCTATTTCTTCAACCCGGTAGCGATTCTCGAACAAAATACCCTCGACGGACAAAAAAACGAGATCCTCGGGAGCCTGAAAGCCGATTTCGAACCCATCCCCGGGCTTGTCTTCAGCGGGTTCTATTCCCAGAACTGGAGAAATGAGCTCTATGGCCAGTACTGGAGCAAGAATAGCTACTGGACCCCTTACGCCATCGGAAGCCATTTAGGTTTCGCCCGAAAAGAGACCAAGGATAATTTCCACCAGCTTTTTGAATTCACGGGAACGTATGACAGGAGTTTCGATAAGTTTAATTTTAAAATCCTCGGCGGTTATTCCTGGCAGGAAAATGTATTTGAAAACTTCTGGGCTTTCGGGAAAGGATTCCTGACCGATGGTTTTTCCTATCACAACCTCGGCTCAGCTTCCGGTGAGCTAAGCAACCAGGAAGCAATGAGCAGTTATAAAAGCAGCAGCACCCTGATCGGGTTCTTTGCCAGGGTGAGTGCCAATTGGAATGATGCGCTTTTCATGACGGCTAATTTCAGGCGCGACGGATCTTCCATGTTCGGTGAAAACAACAAATGGGGAAATTTCCCCGGTGTGAGCGCCGGCGCCGATATCCGGAGATTTGTCGACATCCCGTTGGTAAACAGGCTGAAAATCAGGGGAAGTTATGGGATCACCGGGAACCTTCCGCCGGAGCCTTACCTGTCCCAGCTCCTGTTCAACATTACCAATGAAAGCTTCTTCTACAACGGCCAGTATATCCAGGCCTACGCCCCGGTCAGGGTGGAAAACCCGGACCTGAAATGGGAACTGAAGAAAGAATGGGGCATTGGTCTTGATTTCGCCCTGTGGTCATACCGGGTCAGCGGCTCTATTGATTATTACAACAGCCTCAGCACCGACCTGATGTTTTACGCACAGGTGCCGGTCCCACCTTATCCTAGCGACCGGATGTGGCTCAATTTAGGTGAAATGCGTAATTCGGGGATTGAATTTGCCGTCAATGTGCTGGCGGTACAGCAGGAGAACTTTAAGTATTCAACCGACCTGAACCTGACAAAATATTTCCCGACACAACTCGTCAGGATCACCAACGAGATCAGTTCAGCCACCAGCCTCCTCGAGCTGGGCTGGCTGGGGGCCCCCTTCCTGACAGGCGTCAGGACGATCATCGTATCCGAAAGCAATCAACTGCCTGAATATGTCAATGTCATTGATTCCACCTATTACATCAATGATCCGAACTATATCGGACAGATCGTCGCCCCGATTTACACCGGCATCGACAGCCTCGGGCGTCTGATCTATGAGGATGTGGACGGCGACGGTGTCTTCAATGCACAGAAAGACGTCAGGGTGGTCGGAAACGGCCTGCCCAAGTTCCAGATCGGCTGGGGCAACACCTTCAGCTACAAAGGGGCTTTCCTGAATTTCTTCATCCGCGGGGTATTCGGTCATTCCCTGGTGAATGTGAACAATGCCCGCTACGGCGTCCCGGTTGTCATGGGAGTCCAGAGCGGTATGGAACAGGCGCTGGACTTCATCGATGCGGTCAACGGACCGGTCTTTTCCGATGTCCATGTGGAAAAAGCCAACTATGTGAAACTCGACAACTTTGCCCTGGGGTATAATTTCAACTTCCAGGACAGCAAGTATATCTCCGGTTTAAAGATCTACATTGCCGGACAGAACCTGTTCACCATTACGAACTACTCGGGTGTGGAACCGGAAGTCCGGTATGGTGACTCATACGACAATAACAATCCGCTGGCGCCGGGCCTCGACCGGGAGAACACCTATTTCCGGACCCGCTCGCTGACAGTTGGGATCAACCTGATGTTTTAATCTTTGAAAAATTAGCGCTATGAAAAAAATATTCATTTCCATCGGCATTATAATCATTGTCCTCTTTACCGGATTGGTACAGCAGTCGTGCACCAAGCTCGATGAGGAAGTCTATTCGGATTACACGGGGGACCTGTTCTTCCAGGATCCGAATAACCTGATCTACGCATTTGGCGTGGCATATACGAATCTCTACCAGGTTGCCGGCCACAAGTTCGGCCTGATCGGGATGGATTGCGGAACCGA
>JAHYJL010000103.1 GCA_019429045.1 Bacteroidales bacterium | reverse complement strand
AACTTGTTTCTTTATTTCCAGGCTGAAAACCCTGGTCTGTTTGATAGACTCTTTTTTGGTGTATTTACTTCTCATATAGCTGACCTTTTTTGGTTAATTTTGGTCAACCAATTTCAGGCACGGACAGTTAGCCCACACCAAGAACAAGAAACAAGAAACCCGGAACCCTTAGACCCTGGAACTTTGAAACCCTGGAACCCTGAAACCCTGGAACTATGGAACTATGGAACTATGGAACCCTTATACAGCGCCTTTAGCTTCGCATACTTCAAAAATGTCGAATAGGCGGCGTTGCGGCAGATCAGGTACCCGAAATACCCATCCAGGAAGCCCAGGTAAAAAATGTAATTGCGGATAAATTTGTACATGGGGCTGAAAATCATCATCAGGTAACTGTATCTTTTCCCCATTTTGAACATGTTCCTGGCCTGCCTGCCGGTATACATATTGATGGAGTGGATCTGCTCATCGACAGTGTAGATAAAATAATGCAACAGGTCGCCTTTAAGTTTCGCAGAATTAGCGCCGGGGATCAAGACCATTTCATCATGGAGATACTTCACCATCCTGACTGCAGCCTTCCGACGGTCGAATAACCGGAGTTTCCGATCGGGATACCAGTGGCAATGCCGGATCCATTGTCCGCAGTAACTGGCGAGGCGATTGAAGTAATACCCATCGTGTGTCCAGTTCTCTCTGACAGCCAGGATGGAGTCCCTGAGCTCCCGGGACAGCTCCTCGTCGGCGTCCATGACCAGGACATGATCATAGGCAGCCTGCGAGATGGAATAAGCCCTTTGCTCGATGTACCCTTCGAAGGGATGCTTCATGAAGCGGGCGCCGTATTGCAGGCAAATCTCTTCGGTGCGGTCGGTCGAAAATGAATCCACCACTACGATCTCGTCACATATCCCTTCCAGTGATTTGAGACACCTTCCAATGTCCCGCTCCTCGTTCAGGGTCATGATCACGGCTGAAATTTTGGGCATAGGATCACTTTTTTAATTCAAATGCCAAAGATATTCATAAAGATGAAAACTTATTCCCGTTGTTTCACCGATTATTCTTACCTTTCTGACTCGAATCAAAATCCAATTAAACCATGAGAAACAAGACTTTATTTGCATCGATGTTCGTCTTTATATTATTGACAACATGTGTAAGAAGAGGTGAACAGGCTGCCCCCGCCGAATTCGCGGAATACATATCGGGATATACCTCGGGCGTGATCTCAAAAAAGGATGTGGTGAAGGTCAGGCTGAATATGCCTGTCACCCGTTACGAGACGGGGCAGGAGCTCCCGACCGGCCTGTTCTTCTTCGACCCGCCGGTGAAAGGAAAGGCATACCTGGTCGCTCCCGACCTGGTGGAGTTCCGGCCGGAAACCGAATGGCCCGCGGGCAAAGCGGTGAAAGCCACCTTCAAACCGGGCAAGCTCATCGACCTTCCGGCAAAACTCAGCACCTTCCCCTTCGATTTCCACATCATTACCCCTTCGTTTTCGGTTTATCCCGGGAATGTCTTCTCCATTGGCGAAAAGGAGAACAAGATGAAGCGGATCGAGGGAAAACTCGTCTCGGCAGACGCCATGGAACTGACAGAGGCGGAGAAGCTGTTAAAAGTAACGGCGCCAGGCACTACTTATCCGGTAAAATGGGAAAAAGGGGCAAGTATGAAGGAGTTTGATTTTATGATCGACAGCATTCCGCGCGGCAAGGAAGCCTTCCAGGTTGATATCGCCTGGAACGGCAAGCCCCTGGGGATTGATTTGAAGGGCAGCTATACCGTAGATATCCCCTCCATTTTCGACTTCATCTTCATGGGTCTGAATGTCAGCCAGGGAGAGGAACAGTATGTCGATATTATGTTTTCCGACCCGGTCGACCCGTCGCAAAACCTCGACGGGCTGATATACCTGAGGGAGGGCGATCAGGGCCGGCTTGTCCGGAACAACAATATCATACGGTTATACCCGGTCCAGCGGATCGAAGGGGAAAGGACGCTCATAGTAGAGGGTTCCCTCCGCAATGACGTCCGCGCCACTTTGAAAAGCGGGATAGAGGAGCCTGTTTTATTCGAAGAACTGAAACCGGCCGTCGAATTCATCGGCCAGGGGGTGGTCATGCCCGATCCCCAGGGCCTGCTCCTGCCTTTCATATCCGTCAGCCTCCGGGCGGTGGATGTGATCGTTTACAAGATCTTCGAAAACAATGTCCCCTACTACCTGCAGGAAAACAATTTCGCGGCAAAATATTTTTACAATTTCAGGCAGTACGGCCGGCCCGTCTACGCCAAAACCATCAGGCTGGATGAAGACAAGTCGCTCGACCTGCGGCAATGGTATACCTTTTCGCTCGATCTCTCGCCGCTGATCAGCCAGGATCCCGGGGCGGTGTACCGGGTGAAGCTGACCTTCCGGAAAGCCTATGCGCTGGTCAACTGCGGCGGCGAACCGGCGGAAGACATCACCCAATATATCCTCGACGGGACTTTCCCGCCGGAAAGGATGAAAGCCTTCGACTCCCCGGAGGGGTGGTACCAGGAGGACGAGTGGCCAGATGACTATTCCTGGATAGAGCGCGAAAATCCATGCCACAATTCCTATTACATCAGCGACCGCTTCCGGCAGAAGCTGGTCTTTTCTTCCAACATCGGCGTCATCGCCAAATCAGCCGACGGCCTGCACTACACGCTGATTGCCACCGACCTGCTCCGGGCCGAGCTGTTGCAGGGGGTGAACATCGACTTCTACAACTACCAGAACCAGCACCTGGGCTCTGTTGTAACGACGGGAGACGGAATGGCGGAGATCAAACTTGGGAGCCGGCCCTATTTCCTGAAAGCTTCCAAAGATCGTCAGCAAACCTGGCTCCGGGTGGATGACGGCTCTTCCCTGTCGCTCAGTAACTTCGACGTGGGCGGTGCCGTGATCCAGAAAGGGCTGAAGGGGATGATCTACGGCGAGCGTGGCGTATGGCGGCCGGGAGATACGATGTTCCTCACCTTCATCCTTGACGACAAAGACAACCCGCTGCCAAAGGACCATCCGGTGCAGTTCGAGCTGTATAATCCGCGGGGGCAGCTTGCTTATAGCACCAAAAGGACGACCGGAACGGGCGGGTTTTATGCTTTCCGCGTCCCCACCGACCCGGACGCACTGACCGGCAACTGGCAGTCGTATGTGAAAGCAGGGGGCGCCGTCTTTGAAAAGACACTCAAGATCGAGACCGTAAAGCCCAACAGGTTGAAAATCAAGATGGATTTCAGCCAGGAGATACTGCAGACCTTCTCCGGAAAGCCTGAGGCGACCCTTGAGGTCAGGTGGCTGCACGGGGCTGTGGCGCCGGGGGTCAGGGCCACGGTGGACCTCAGCCTGCGGAAAGCCAAAACAGCTTTCAAGGGCTATGAAAAGTTTGCTTTCGATAATCCCGCCATTTATTTCTGGAGCGACGAACGAAATATCTTCGATCAGGAACTGGACAACCAGGGAAAGGGAAAATTCAACATTGCCCTGCCTTCTGGCAGTAACGCACCCGGCATGATGGAGGCGGTTTTCCTGGTTCGCGCCTTCGAAAAGGGGGGTGATTTCAGCACCGATCTTTTTACGGCAAATTATTCGCCCTTCAGGAGATATGCCGGCATCCATGTGCCCGATGGCGGCACTTACCAGGACATGCTTGAAACCGGCAAAGACCACAAGGTGGAGGTCGCATTGCTCGACTGGAGAGGCAATCCTGTCAGCGGCCAGGGGCTCGAGGTGAAGGTTTACAAGATCCAGTGGCGGTGGTGGTGGAACGCCGGGGAGGATAACCTGGCGTACTACATCCAGAGCCAGGATGCCCGCGTTGTTTACCAGGGGACGCTGGATGTTCAAAACGGCAAAGGATCGTTCAATCTGCGCATCGATTACCCCGAATGGGGCCGTTACCTGATCCTGGTTACAGATCCCGAAGGGGGTCACCAGGCAGGGCTGCCGGTGTATTTCGACTGGCCCGATTATGTCAACCGCTCGGGCAGGGCCAATCCTGCCGGGGCTACCATGCTGACCTTCAACGCCGATAAGGAGCAATACAGCACCGGGGATCGGGCGGTGATCAGTTTCCCCGCCCCGCCCGGCAGCAGGGCGCTGGTCAGCGTCGAATCGGGCAGCCGTATTCTGTCGAGTCAGTGGAAAGTGTGCCGCAAAGAAGAGGAAACCTTCGAGATCAGCATCGCCCCCGGCATGGCGCCGAACGTCTATATTTACCTGAGTGTGATCCAGCCCGGCCGGCAAACCGCCAACGACCTGCCCATCCGGTTGTACGGCGTTATCCCGCTGCTGATCGAGGATCCGGCCACGGTACTGAAACCGGTGATCAAAATGCCTGATGAACTGAAACCGGAAGAGCCCTTCGCTGTTACCGTCAGCGAAAAGGACGGAAAGCCGATGACCTTCACGGTAGCCGTGGTCGACGACGGCCTGCTCGACCTCACCCGCTTCAAGACACCCGATCCGCATGGTACCTTCTACGCACGGGAAGCGCTGGGGGTGAAGACGTGGGATATGTTCGACCTGGTGCTGGGGGCGTATGGCGGGAAACTGCAGAAAGTGCTGGCCATTGGGGGCGACGACGATGCAGCGATGGCGAAAGAGCTCAAGGCCAGGCGTTTCGAGCCGGTGGTGATGTATGCCGGCCCGTTCACCCTGAAAAAAGGGGAGCAGAGAGAGATCCGGTTCGATATGCCGAATTATGTCGGCTCCGTGAGAACGATGGTTGTGGCGGGTAAAGACGGAGCATACGGCAGCACCGATAAGACCGTCCCGGTCCGTAAGGCGCTGATGGTGCTGGCCACCCTGCCCCGCGTGCTGGGACCCGGGGAGGAGGTCGACCTGCCGGTCACCGTATTCGCCATGAAAGATGAGATCAGGACCGTAGATGTCAGGGTCGAGGCGAATGATTTGTTTATCCTTTCAGATGTGTCGCACCAGTTGAAATTTACACAGGCAGGGGAAGAGATGGCATTTTTCCGGCTGAAGGTGAAAGAAGTAACGGGAATCGGAAAGATTAAAGTGACGGCCGTTTCGGGAAAGGAAACCTCCAGCCAGGAGATCGAAATAGCGATCCGGAACCCCAACCCGGTACTGACAGAATCTGCCGGATTCGTTATCGGGCCGGGGCAGTCGCTGGAGATTCCCTACCGGTTTACCGGCATGGCAGGCACTAATTTCGGGCAGATCACACTCAGCGGCGCACCCGATTTCGACCTGCAGAAGCACCTTGCTTACCTGATACGATATCCTTATGGCTGCCTGGAGCAGATCGTTTCCGGCGCCTGGCCGCAGCTTTTCCTGCATGACCTGACCGAACTCAGCCAGGAGCAGCAGATCAAAAGGGACCAGCACATACGGGCCGCCATCAACAAGATCGTGCAGATGAGCCTGCCCGACGGGAGCATGACCTACTGGCCCGGGCAAACGCAACCCGGCAGCTGGGTCACATCCTACGCGGGGCATTTTCTGCTGCTGGCAGAGAGTAAGGGCTACCTGCTCCCCTCTGGTGTAAAGACAAAATGGATGGAGTACCAGTACCGCACCGCAGGCAGTTTCCAGGCCGGCAGCCCGGATCATATCAGTTCGGCCGTCATCAACCAGGCTTACCGTCTGTACACCTTATCGGTGGCCGGGAAGCCCCACCTGAGTGCCATGAACCGCATGCGCGAATCGGGAAGGCTGACCAAATCGTCGGCCTGGATCCTGGCATCTGCCTATGCGCATGCAGGCAAGCCCGAAGTGGCGGAGGAAATTATCAGCGGCCGGGAGATCGGGGCGACAGATCATTATGAATACGCGGGCTATACTTATGGCTCCGGCCTCCGCGACAAGGCTTTCACCCTTGAAACCCTGCTCCTGCTGAAGAGAGATGCCGAAGCCCTGCAGCTCATGCAGCAAATGGCAGACGCCCTGAAAGGCCGTTGGCACAGCACGCAGACCACCGCATTCGGCTTGTGGGCTATCGCCGGGTACCTTGGTTCAGGCACCGGGAAAGGCGTCGATGCCGGGCTGGCCGTGAACGGGGCAAAGAGCCAGGTGGTTAAGACAAGCAAAGCCTTATATGCGGCAGAGCTGACCGAAAAAGGGGAGATGAGCGGACAGGTCACGATCAATAATAACAAAACAGATGGGCAGCTTTTTGTCAACCTGACATTGTCGGGACAGCCGGTCGGTGGCATGGAAACGGAGCGGTCTTCTAATCTCAGGCTTTCGGTGGTTTACCGGGATGATGCCGGGCAGGCGCTGGATGTGACGAAGCTCAGGCAGGGGACCGGATTCGTGGCCGAAGTGACGGTAGCGCACCCCGGCATCCTGTTCAATTACACGGAGCTGGCCCTGGACCACGTATTTCCTTCCGGGTGGGAGATCATCAACACAAGGGTGCAGGAAGTGGCTTCAGGGTTGAAAGAAGATGTGTATGATTACCGCGACGTACGGGATGACCGGGTGTATACCTTCTTTGACCTGGCGCAGCATCAGAAAAAAACCTTCCGGATCAGGCTCAACGCGGCTTATACGGGAAGATTTTACCTGCCGGCGGCGAAATGCGCGGCAATGTATGAAAATAACATCTATGCGAATTCCAAAGGTCAGTGGGTGGAAGTGGTCCGCTAGGAGGATCATTTTCATTTCGGCCGGGGTGCTGCTCCTGCTGCTGTTCTGGTTATCGCTGCCATCGCCGTTGTTCCGTGATCCTTACACCACGGTGGTCTATGACAGGCAGTGGGGGCTGCTTGGCGCCAGGATCGCCGCCGACGGGCAGTGGCGTTTCCCGGAGAGGGACTCCATCCCGGAGAAATTCCGTCACTGCCTGTTACAGTTTGAAGACCGGCATTTCTACCGTCATCCGGGCGTCAACCCCGGGTCGCTGGTGCGGGCTATGCGGCAGAATATCAGGGCCGGAAAGATTGTCAGCGGCGGCAGCACCCTGACGATGCAGACCATCCGGCTGGCGCGGAAAGGGAAACCGCGTACCGTCGCGGAGAAGTGCATCGAAATGTGGCTGGCGCTGCGGCTGGAAGCCGGTTTTTCCAAGAATGCCATCCTGGGATTATATGCATCCCATGCCCCTTTCGGTGGCAATGTGGTAGGGCTCGATGCGGCTTCCTGGCGTTATTTCGGCCGCCCTCCGGAGGAGCTTTCCTGGGCTGAGGTGGCCTTGCTGGCGGTGCTGCCCAACGCCCCCTCGGCGATACACCCCGGCAGGAACAGGTACCTGCTGCTGGTAAAGCGCAACAAACTACTGGAGCACATGCAGGAAGCCGGGATCATCGACGGGATGACCTGCCGGCTGGCCTGCGAAGAACCTTTGCCGCTTCATCCGTTGCCGCTGCCCGACCTCGCTCGCCATCTCGTGGGATACCTGCATCGCTTAAAAGGCGGGGAGCAATACCACACCACCATCGACGCCGCCTTGCAGGCCAGGGTGATAGAAGCCGCCCGGCGCCACCAGCGGGCGCTGGACGCCAACCAGGTCTTCAATGCAGCGGTGATCGTGATCAGCCTGCAAACCAGGGAGGTGCTGGCCTATTTAGGCAACACGGCCGATCCGGCCCGGCCGGCCCACAGTCCCGAGGTGGATCTGATCCGTGCGTCCCGCAGCACCGGCAGCATCCTGAAACCTTTTCTCTATACCGCCATGATGGACGCCGGCGAGTTGCTGCCCGGCATGCTGGTGCCCGATATCCCGTCGCATTTTTCCGGTTTCTCGCCGAAGAACTTCAGCCTGGCATACGACGGCGCCGTGCCCGCCAGCCAGGCGCTGAGCCGCTCGCTGAACGTGCCGGCGGTTTACCTGCTGAAGCAATACGGCGTGCAGCCTTTCTACGATTTGCTGAAAAAACTGGGCATGCGCACCCTCACCCGTCCTGCCTCCCATTACGGTCTCTCTTTGATCCTGGGCGGCGCAGAAACCACGCTCTGGGACATCAGCGCCATGTACATGAACCTGGCCCGCACCACGGAAGTGTATGCGGCCAATTACAGGGATTACCGGGGGGTGCAGGAAGGGAGAATAAAATTGCTGTTTAGAGGGACTCCGTCCCGGGCGATAGGGATGGAGTCCCTGTCTTCATCCCCTCCCTCCTACTCCGCAGCAGCGGCCTGGCTCACGATGCAGGCGATGCTCGACGTGAACCGGCCCGAGGAGGAGGAAGGATGGCGGTCGTTTGCCTCCTCGCGCCTGGTCGCCTGGAAAACGGGTACCAGCTTTGGTTTCCGCGATGCATGGGCGGTGGGCATGACCGAAGATTACCTGGTGGGCGTCTGGGCCGGCAACGCCACCGGCGAAGGGCGCCCCGGTCTGACGGGCGTGACGGCCGCCTCACCGCTGATGTTCGAAGTGTTCAGGCTGCTGCCATCCACAGGCAGGCGGTTCCCGGAACCCTATGATGAACTGGTTACCGTGCCGGTATGCCAGCAGAGCGGCTACCGCGCCTCCGTCCATTGCCCGGAAACCGATTCCATTGCCATCTGCCTGCCGGGTGCAAACTCTCCCTCCTGTCCCTACCACAAACTGATACACCTGGATGAAACGGGTAATTTCCGGGTGCATGCCGGTTGCTACCCTGCCGGTAAAATCAAAACCAGTCCCTGGTTCCTCCTGCCTCCCTCCTGGGCGGCCTATTACCGGATGCGCAACCCGCTTTACCATGAGCTGCCCCCCTGGCTTCCGGGATGCTCCGGCGACGAGACAAGGCCGATGCAGTTCATCTACCCGGTGGCCAACCAGAAAGTCTTCATCCCAACCGGCATCGACGGCCAACCGGGAGAGGTCGTTTTCGAAGCGGCCCACCAGGTGCCGTCGAAAACCATCTACTGGCACCTGAACGATGAATATGCAGGCTTTACGAAAGATATCCATAAGATGAGTTTGCAGCCTCCAGCAGGGGTTAATACCATCACGCTGGTGGATGAAGATGGGAATCGTGAAACAGTGAGAATAGAGTCCAAATGATTGGTCGATGGGTCGATTGGTCGATTTGATGATTGGGCGATGTGGATTCTATTGTGCCTTCTATGTGAACTATGTGCCTATTGTGGTGAAAAAAAGGTATGCCATGAAACCAAAAACGCTGAAATTCGCTTTTATTCCTTAAAATTGTAGAAAATATCTATCCATATGATGAGGAAAATATACCAGATCATTCTCATAACCTTCGCAGTCAAGATCGCCTACGTCCTGTTTGCCATTGCCTACCAGGAACACACACCGCAAAAGATTGACCCGGGAGACCTGCAAAGCGTCCTGGACGTTTTCAAACGTCACGATTCTTACTGGTATGAGAAGATCGCCACTTTCGGGCATGAGAAGATCACACCCGACCAGTTGGGCAAATGCGACGGTGAGGTCATCGAACAGTCGTATTACCAATTCCTTCCGCTGTATCCGGCGATAATTGGCCT
The DNA here is from genome assembly GCA_019429045.1 of Bacteroidales bacterium. Lineage (GTDB taxonomy): Bacteria > Bacteroidota > Bacteroidia > Bacteroidales > JAGOPY01 > JAGOPY01. The sequence goes on along the minus strand of JAHYJL010000103.1, from coordinate 1,443 downwards.
GACCATGTCCTTAACAGGATCAGGCTTCAACAGTGCCGCTTTTTTTTACAGCCTGGTGTTTTCCCTGGCGGCTTTCATCCTCTTCTATATTTTCGCCGGGATTTATTTAAAGGATGAAAGAAAAGCCTTCATGGCCACGCTCCTCCTCATCCTCTTCCCATTTCACTATTACTTTTCGATGTATTACACCGAGAGCCTGTTCCTGTTGCTTTTACTGGGCAGTTTCATCGCGGTTCACCGGAAACAGCCTGCGCTCCTGGCGGTCCTGCTGGGTTTCCTGGTACTGGTCAGGCCCAACGCGCTCTTTATGACCATCCCGCTGTTCATCTATTATTTCGAGAAGCATTATTCCCTCATCCCGAAAGAGATCTTCAGTAGAAACCTGAGGGAATACCTGCCGTTGCTGGCCTTTGCGGCCGCGCCCCTGGTCATGCTTTCCTATGGCGCGTACCTCAGATACATGACCGGCGATTTCTTCGCCTACATCACCGCCCGCAGGGGCTGGTGCTTGTATACAACCTTCCCATGGGAACCCCTGCTCAGGATGCAAACCTGGGAGGAATATTTCAAATTTTTCTACCTGGTGTTTTTCGGGTTGATCTCGCTGATCTGCTACCGGAAGATACCGCTCAGCATGCAGGCGCTGATCTGGATCAACCTGCTGCTGCCGCTGACCTCCAACATGATCACCCTGCCCAGGTTCATCTCCTGCATTTTCATTTTCCCGCTTCTTTTCGGTGACTGGACAGCAGGGTGGAAATGGCCGCTGCGACTTACCCTGGCGGTGATCTTGTTTGCCGGGCAACTGATCACCTTCACATTCTGGCTGGGTTCGGCGGAATTCGCCTATTAAAGCGGATCGTCTATGACGGTCTGATTGGTTTTGGTGCAAATTTGTGTCTTGGTGCTTTTGTGGCAAAAGATCGAATCGGATAAATTACTAATTTTGACTCTTCATCGTTTATATTGGAAACCATTAAATTCTTTTCGCCATGACAAAAAGCAAAGAAGTTAAAAAAGAGTCCAAAAAGGCTCCCGCGAAGACCTTGAAGGAAAAGCGGCAGGAAAAGAAAGAAAAGAAAGCCAAGAAACAGGTCTGACGGGATGGAGGTAACCCTCGATAACATCCTGCTGATCGGTTCGGTATTATTGTTTGCCAGTATCCTGGCGGGTAAGACCTCTTTCAAATTCGGCATTCCCACGCTGATCTTCTTCCTGGTGACCGGCATCCTAGCCGGTTCGGAAGGTCTATTGGGCATTGACTTCGACAATTACAAGGTGGCCCAGTTCGTGGGCATCATCGCGTTGAATTTCATCCTGTTTTCCGGGGGCATCGACACCGACTGGAAAGCCATCCGCCCGGTGATTTGGCGCGGTTTCACGCTTTCCACCCTGGGCGTGTTCCTCACGGCATTGACGGTAGGGCTGTTCGTCTGGGCCGTC